>JBAWYQ010000001.1:0-96312 GCA_037143475.1 Burkholderiales bacterium
CCAATTTTTGGTGCAGGCAGTCACTGGATGTAGACCTGGGGAAATTAACAGGGGGATTGAGGTTTCTTCAGTAACAAAAAAATCAGGAAGAAAATATTTGACGGCAAAGATTTTCGGTAAAAAGTTAAGTGAATTTTCGGGGCAAAAAGAACGTGTTTTGTCATATGAGATAACAGAAGATTCATCTTCAGTTATTAAAGAATTGGTGCAGATTGCAATCGATGCAGGCGGAAAAACAGTGATTGACTATTCACTGCACCACAACCCGATCCCGGAAAAAGCCTTTTCAAATGCCGTCAGGTCGGCAGCTGAAAAAGAATTTCCATGGCTCAAGAAATCAATCACTTGTTACAGCATGCGACATGCCGTTGCATCAGATATGAAAGCAAGTGATCTGTCATCACTTGAAATCTCCGCAGCACTGGGGCATCAAGTAGAAGCTACAAAATCGCTCTATGGAACGGCATTGCAGGGCAAAGGAAAGGTTTCGATTGCACCTGGTAATGTGAAGGCCACAACACCTGTCAGAGAATTAAAGAAGCCAAAGCGCGAGTTCAAAAAAGGAAGCTCAAAACCTGGCGGCCAATAAGTTTCCACGTGGAAATAAAGTGAAGTAATAAAAGCAATAAAAGATAAGGGATGAATCTGATCTTTCAGATTTATGAAGGTGCTCGATCTATCATATGATTTCACAAAAGGAGCTAAAGATGGAATTGATAACGTTAGAGGATAGAGTATTTAAAATTCCGTGCCAATGCGGTTGTGTTACTGAATATAGACTTACATCTATAACGCGAGAAGACATACCAAAAATTCAAACAATCTATATGAAAGGGCGTAACATTTTTAATCAAATACCTGTTCTTTTGAAGGTTGAGTCTTTGAAAAACCTGGAAAAGTAGATGTCAATTTTGTGCAAGTTTCCACGTGGAAACATGAGTTCAAGGAGGATGAGGTTGAGGTAATAGATGCACTAAGGTCGTTGGATTGGCCCTTGCTTTATCTTTCCTTATATTGATTGGCTGTACGATTTTGCAGCCGGTAAGTGTCGATTTCTTTGGATGTTTACGCTCCATTGCAGAGTCTGTTGCCATTATATTCAGATTAACTTCAAGAGTATCGATAGGAATAATCCATGATTTGGCAATCTTGAAGACTGGTATTTTGCCGTCGCACGCCATTTACTCCACGGTAAGAATGGAGCAGCCAAGCTGATCCGCAAGTTGCTGGTAGATAAAGATACGCAGTGGTATTTAGGCTATTATTTCTTGTTGGCAGTCTTATTTTCTTGCATGTCTTCACGGGAGCGTGCCTCGGCTTCAATGAGAGCAGTGAATTGGTTCTATCTCAATGCCAATGTTGCGCAACTTGGCAGTCGCTGTGCGTCTGGCTGGCGTTCCGAGCGGATGCTGTAGAAGATTTGCAGGAGCATGGCGCGCAGCAACTTCTCTGGCGCCACACTGGGGCGACCACCTTTGATGTCGGCGGCATACATGCCTGAGAGCAACGGCTCGATGTTCCTCAATGCCAAGTTAACCATCTTGCGCACAGCGCGCAGGGGGTGGTTGTCAGGCACGAAGTCCTGACGACGCATTCAAAACAAGCTCTCGGTGAAGGTGTCGGCTCCGCGCATGGTCTGGTGGGTTGAGCTTGCAATATCGCTGTGCCTATAACGTTTGGACGGTAGTCGAGGCAGACCTTGGGGTCAAGTATTTCAGCAGCCTGCTAAGGGCGGCGACGGTTTCCACGTGGAAACATGAAAAAGACAAATTGGCTTCTTCAAGGATGGCTGCACTGTGAGAATATGCAATATATTCAATATCAAATAGAATTTGGGTATATTAATAGCATTAACCAAGTGGTATTTGTGGCGACAATTGATTTTATCTGTAATAATGATTTAAAAGGGAGTAACTATGATTGCAACAGATAATTTTCCAACGCGCCGCCAATTTGACAGAGACACAATTTCATTTTCGGCAGACTGTGTGACTGCAACGCTTTCAAATAAAAGCGGCGACAAAAGTAAATTTTGGCTGCAGATTAAAAATGGCGAGAATCTGCATGCATCGACACGATCCTCGATATTTCGAACACCCCACAATTTCGATCAAGTAACAAAGTACCTCGGGGCAGTGTGCGGAATAGTCAACGCGATCAATCAAACTGAACTTTCGCAATATGAGAAAGAGGACTGTCTCATCAGTGCTGTGAAGAATATGGCATCAATCGACTATTTCAAAAGCATTGCCGATCCCTGTCTCCAAAAGTAAACGCCACCAAAACCGCAAGTACAAAAGAATTTCAATCTTTAAGCACATCAGCGGCATCTTGAGCGATTTGACGCCCAAAAGCCTCAATTCCAGGATCTCCCAGGAGCCAGTCATCTGACTCAAGAAGATCCCTAATCTTGACTGAATTCAAATAAGCAAAGTGTCCCAATGCGGTTTCATTTACTTTCTTATCAGAGAGCATTTTGAGCATCGCACCAAGCAAGCTACAGTGAGCCGCATATTGCTTCTTATCGTACTCAGAAGAAGTTGACACAATCAAATCATCATCATCCATCAATAATCCAGTTCAAATTTGTTCCACGTGGAAACTGTTCAGAAACCAAAAAGGTGCCGAAGTCTATTTTCTCATGCTAAAGACAGGTATCAGTTTTTGTTCTCCCCAATGGCCAGCCAAACTGCTCCTGTCAGGATGAACAAATTATGGACCCTTTTGCCTGCCTGGTTCTGTCTTCCTTTGTTGATTTCTTTCACTTAAACAAACCACCCAACATTGCTCCAATATCTTCTTCTTCAGGCACCTCTATAACATCAGCAACATTAGCAGCAGCGGGGTGCACGACGACAGACTCAGGTAGCTCAAAGTCAAGCTTTGCTGGTTGGGACTCCAGCTCATCGAAGTCGATATCCAAACTCGGTTTTATTGGATGCAACGCAGACAAAGGAGCTGAGGAATCGACAGAAAGTTCCACCGGTGGAACTTTCTGTCGATATCCGATTTCGCAATGGGAAAGAGCGGCAATCAATCTGGCCTTAATCCAATCCTGGCGACGCAATTTTGGGATGGCTTCCATTGCGGTGATGAATTTCGCATCAGTCTCAGACGCTCTGAAGAGATGCACGCTGAAGCGAAAGGTGGAGCGGGCATCCTCGCCAACGCTCACACAATCATCAATCGAAGGCGTTTTGTCGAGCCCAGAAACAAGCAGGCTGCGGGCGACGCTTGCGCGATGAATCGGGTTCGAAAGAGCCCTAATCACATTCAGCTCCAGAGGTCTTGAGTGATGCAGCATCACTGATATTCTGATTTTGTCTTCCATTGCTTGCTCTCTTTCTCATTATTATTTTGAGCGAGAGACCATTTCATACCGGCCCTCCCACACCCCTTATTAATTCTACCTCGATCAATTTATTGACCGAGCAAGTTTATATTAACAGCATAAATATCAGTGCCGGAGCTCTGCGAGGAGTTTTGACGTACTTTTATGGCGATTAAATAGAGGAAATGAACTTAATACCTTCAGATGCTGACGCAGGTGTCGCAATATATCTGCCCAGTGGCGTCGATCAGTGCAATATGCATTCACAAACCAGATATGCCATTACGAATATTAATCTAGCATTGTTCGTTGCGCGCAACGGAATTAACACTTGCAGAGTCGAAATGAGATGATGGTTAACTCAGTCGATTTAGGAAATCTCGGATTATTAGTCTTAATATTGACAACTAGCAGTGAAAACTGCGAGAGAAGGCAAATTACATTGAATGTAGTTTGCCTTATGCGTCAATCACTTATTAGGACTCCAGTCTATTAATGACAGGGTTATAGCAATGTTGACATTAATTGGACTTAAAGACGAAAGAAAATATATATGGAAAGATTAGAACAAACATTGACTGAGACCCTTGATTCGGCGCATCTAACGGAACAAACCGAAGCACTTGCCAAAATCTGTAAGAGCCTTCGGGAGATTTATCGTGGAAAACATTTAACCAGGTTGCAAATGCTTGTTGTGCGCCATGCATCGGAGACATTAGGAGAAATAGTCGAACAGCAACTACTTGTACTCATAGCGTTTGAAAAATCTGAAAGTGAAGATTCGTTCTTCATTGAAAAGGCAAAGGCTCTTTTGGCCAGCAAATCCTCATGTTTGAATACTGCTGGGCGGGTAGCACTTGTTGCTTACGGAAAGCCATATCTTATAAAGCGCAATCAATTGACCAAGAAAAGTGATGCGGAGTTTTGGGTCGGGCATCATTTTGACCGTGTCATCAAAGATATGGTGCGCGATGCGTTCCAGGAATCAAAGTATCGCAATGTTTCGATTAATGTCGCCGTAGATGAGCAGTGGTCAAAATTCGAAGCGAGTCGGCAATCGATAGAGAAGCAGCTATCTAGAAGAATCCGTGCTTACGAAAAAGAACTTGCCGCTCTTGCCGAAGTTGGTAGGGCGCTAAGCTAAAAGCCGCCGCCGCGATGAGATAACTCGCTTCGTACTTCAATCAAGCGAGACAGGTACACCCTCTACACATCATGCCTGTCATTTTCAAGCGTTTGACAGGTTACAAGGTATCAACTCATCCTGTTTCCACGTGGAAACCCGTTTTCCAAGCTGTTGCCTTTTGCGGTGACTCATCGTCAAAGAAGCGCTCCAGTGTGATTACAGAGCAGCGTCGGTTCCGGATGTCGAACCAGAACCCGTTTGCTCGGAGGGTGCCGACTTCTCAGGATCTTTGCCAGTTGTCCGCATTGACAGCGCCTGGATGAGATCCGAGTTTTGGGTGTTCACCCGCGCCAGCTGGGTGTTGAGATCGTCCACGCGAAGGCTGATCTCCTTTGTACGTGCCTGAGCATGTGCCGCACGCTCCGATGACTCAATGAGTTGGACTTTGAGTTGCTCAATTTCGCCCTGCATGGACGCGTGTTCTGCAGTCAGCGCGGCAACGCGCTTTTTTGCTTCCTCCAGCTCAAGGCTCATCTGGTCTGCCATTTCGGTAGCCTCCTTTCTCGCCGCCTCGATTTCAACGCGGGCCTCCACCAGCGACTGGCGTTCAGCTTCCATGCGTCCGTTGGCTAACAGCAGAGCCTCGGACCAGATTTCCAGTCCCATTTCGTGCAATTGATCACTGACGGCGGGCGGCGGAGGTTCTCGATGAACCACTTTCTTGGCCGCCTTTTTGGCCTTCCACTCATTCAAGGGCTCCGAGATGGTTGTAAAGCTTCCCCCTCCCAATGCTTTACGAACCGCCGCCAGTGTGGGGCTTTGTCCAGCTGCATCCAGCGTATCGGCAGCTTTGAAAACATCGTCTTTTGAGAAGGCCATGGTGGTTTACATTTAGTGTAGTAGTATGTAGTATTATACAACATACTACATAATGTAGTGCAAAAGCTATAGCTTGCAAGCAACTGGACCTATGTCGTCAGGTGTTGACCATTTGCAATATTGGCTGCTAGCCTGCCATGGCAGCTGATCGGTCTGCATTGGCAGCCACGGCACACAGAGTCATTGCCCATGTCATCGAGTCACTTGAAGAAATCGCCACTCAGCAGAAAACTTGCTGCGTGATTTCATGGCAGGTCAGACAGTGACACTTCAATAACATGACTGTAAGAGGCATATAGATGACTATTATTAAGAGATTCTTCGGTAGAAGCCAAAAAACTAGCTATTAAGAACTTGCATTCTGATTCGCTATGCCTACAATAGCTGCAAATATGGCTATTAATGTTACATATTGGACTAGTGGATACAAATATGGTCGTAAAAAAGTGAAAATGAGGTCAAATTGCAGTCGAATACGATAGACGAGCTGGAGACCTCGCTTGGAGAACGCATCAAGGGATTGCGTCTGAACAAGAACCTCGACCAGCTGACCCTGGCCGCTCGTGCGGGGATTAGCGTAGGGGCCCTGAAGAACCTGGAAAACGGGTTGGGGGCCCGGGTAAGGACACTGCTGTGCGTCCTGCGTGCGCTGGGGCGCGAGGAATGGCTGGCCAGTGTTGCGCCAGTAGCGACTATCAATCCACTGGCGCTGCCGCGTTTCGCCAATGTGCGCCAACGCGCAACCCGCAAAACAGCATCCAAAGGTTAACCCATGGCAACCAGGAAAAAGGACGCCCCCTACAAGCATATTGATCGTGTTGATGTGATCCTATGGGGCCAGCGAATAGGGGCAGTCGCGTTGGACCCAGCCTACGGGTACTACGCATTCAGCTACACACCCGAATTCCGCGCCAAAGGGATTGAGCCATCACCCCTTCGCATGCCAGTTGGCAACGACTCGCCCTACATCTTCACGGATTTGCCGGAAGAGACTTACAAGCGGCTGCCCGCGATGCTCAGTGATGCCTTGCCGGATGACTTTGGCAACGCGCTGATCAATCGCTACATGGCGGACAACGGTATTGCTGCATCTGACGTCACGGCATTGGACCGGCTGGCTTACATGAGCAACCGGGCCATGGGTGCTTTGCAGTTCAAGCCAGCGCGTGGCCCCAAAAGCCACACGGCCACTTCGATTGTCTTGAGCGAACTGGTCAATGAGGCACGCAAGGCTGTGCAAGGCACGATCGCCGATGAGGATCAGGCCAATGCCGCTCTGCGCAGCATCATCGATGTCGGGACCTCAGCAGGCGGTGCCCGCGCCAAAGCGGTCATCGCCTGGAACCGCAAGACCGATGAAATCAAGGCCGGTCAACTGGACGCTCCACTGGGCTATGAGTATTTTTTGTTGAAGTTCGATGGAATGGGCGAGGACAGTGAGCTGGGCGCCAGCAAGGACTACGGTCGAGTCGAATTCGCCTATTACCTTATGGCGCGCAAAGCGGGCATCGATATGAGTGAATGCCGGCTCCTGCACGAAAACGGCCGCGCTCACTTCATGACCAAGCGTTTTGACCGCGAGGAGGGGGGCGTACGCCACCACATGCAGACGTTGTGTGCCATCGATCACGTGGACTTCAAAAAGAAGGGCACGAACTCGTACGCGCAGCTCTTCCAGGTGATCTCACAGCTGGCCCTGCCTTACGAGCAAAAGGAAGAGGCATTTCGTCGCATGGTCTTCAATGTCCTGGCCCGCAACTGCGACGACCACACCAAGAATCTGTCCTTTCGGCTGCGCCAGGGTTTTCCGTGGGAACTGGCACCCGCGTATGACATCACTTTTGCGCACAACCCAAAAGGCGAGTGGACCAACCAACACCTGATGTCAGTCAACGGCAAGTTCAAGGGATTCACCGAAGACGACATGCTGCGAGTGGCCGATCGATTCGGCATTGGCACTGCCAAGAAGGTGATCGTCGACGTTCAGGAATCGATTGCGCAGTGGCCGGATTTTGCCAAGCAGGCGTCTTTGTCACAGGCGGCAACCCAGGAAATTGGCAAGCAGCACATCCTGCTGGCGAAACAAACGAAAGGGGTGAAATAGACCAACAGAGCGCATAGGCGGATATCCGTTCTCGCGCCTGGTAGGCATCCGTAAATCGTGCAATCAGGTACGACAAAACTATTGATAACATATTTTATCGTTAGTAAAATAACCCATCATGACCGAGCTCCTCCCCACTGTTGCCCCCTCACCCGGGCGCATCCTCAGCGCCCCGGAGTTCCAGCAGCTGGCCGAGGTCCCGGCCGAGACCCAGTGGTTCGCCAACATCGACAATCCCCAGACCCGGCGCGCCTACCAAAACGACCTCGCAGGTTTTATTCGCTTCGTCGGCATCCAGCAACCCACAGAATTCCGCCAGGTCACCAGGTCCCACGTGCTGGCCTGGCGCGCCGATCTGGAAAAGCAGTCCCTGTCCGGTTCCACCATCCGGCGCAAACTCGCTGCCCTGGCCTCGCTGTTCGAATACCTGTGCAACCAGAATGCGGTGACGCACAACCCGGTCAAAGGCGTCAAGCGACCCCGCGTGGAAAGCCAGGTCGGCAAGACACCGGCGCTGTGCAACGCTCAGGCGCGGCAATTGCTGGATGCTCCACCGGCCGACACCTTGAAAGGGAAAAGGGATCGCGCCATCCTGTCGGTTTTGTTGTACCACGGCCTGCGCCGCGAGGAGCTCACAAATCTCAAGGTCAAGGACTTTGCGCAGGCCGATCGCGGGGGCCCGCGCATGCGGGTTTGGGGAAAAGGCGGCAAAGTTCGCTACCTACCAATCCACCCGAACACTCTGGAGTTGGTGGCCACTTACCTTGCGACTGCCGGACACGGAGCATCGCCTTGCCACTGGTTATTCCAATCCGTGAGTCACCACCATACGGAAGATCCGAATGGCGGACTGACCCCGGGTGCTGTGTATTCGGAAGTCGTCAAGCGCTACATGAACCCGCTCGGCATTAAGGGCGACAACTTGGGCCCGCATTCCCTGAGGGCAACCGCCGCCACCTGCGCCCTGGAAAACCAGGCCGACATCGCAAAAGTTCAGGAATGGCTGGGACACGCCAATATCAATACCACCCGTGTCTACGACCGGCGCGAAACCCGTGCGCCCGATTCTCCGACCTATAAAGTCGCATATTGAAGGGCGTTGCATAGGGCCGCGTCGCATGGCCTCTATGCTGGAGGGCAATGAAAGCGAATGCATGAAAACCCCTGCCCCGTTGCTCTTCCTGGAAATGGAAGGCGTGCTCGTTTTAGGTGCTTCCAAAAAAGGGGAGTTGGTGGCGGACGCCGTGAGTGACATTGCACGTGGCAATTCAACCTGGCGTGACCATCAAGAAATCTGGGCGAATCTCTTTGCGACGGAACCGGTGCGGCAATTGAAGGCCTTGCACGATCAGTTTCGCCTGCGGTATTGCCTCACCACTGAATGGGCAACCTCGCTGGACAAGTCAGCCATGCTCACTGTTCTGCGTATGTCTGGGTTGGGATTTGTGGCCAGCAATTTACATGCGCGTTGGCACGTTGATCGGAGTCTGGGAGGCGTACGCCGAGCCGACCAGATTGAAGCCTGGCTGCGTCACTATTCTGATCAGAACGATCAGTGGGTTGTTCTGGACTCAGAAGTCCGTGGTCCAGACGTCCTGAACTGGCCTGAGCACCTGGCGGCGCGCACAGTTTTTTGCTGTTTTGATGTTGGCCTGACAGAATTTGAGGCAGGAAACATTCGCGAGAGATTTCTGCAGCTGTAGATTTTAAAAAAATGGGGCACCGAGGTGCCCCAAAAAAACGGGTCGACCCACAAACCCGTACCCTCTTTGGAATTCCAATTTCCATTACCTCTTTCCAACCTAATGCTCTTCTGCGCGATCCAAGGTCTAGAGTCGAAGTAGGCTCGACTGAATCAGATTGACCGGGGCCACAGACAGTTATCTCTCTTATCTCTTCGACAGTGGTGAATTGATCACAATACTCAATTCACATTGGATACGGCAAACAATCAGACTTAGACGCAAATCCCCGAGTCGTTAGACCTTCAGCAGTTTCTTGTCGACCTTATTCGAGGCATTCATCGGTAGCACCTTGAAGAAGCGAACAAAGCGCGGCACCTTGTAGTTGGCCATGGCACTGCGGGACCAGGCGACCAGTTCAGCCTCTGTCAGTGCCACACCCTCGCGCAGCACCACACAGGCGCAACCCACCTCACCCATGCGCTCATCGGCCACGCCAATCACGGCAACCTGGGCAATCGCCGGATGCGGGCTCAGCAGCCGCTCCACCTCCGCCGGGTAGACATTGAATCCGCCGGTGATGAACATGTCCTTTAGCCGGTCGGTAATGCGGAGGTAGCCCTGTGCGTCCAGTACACCCACGTCGCCGGTGTGCAACCAGCCGTCTGCATCAATCGTCTCGCGCGTGGCGGCTTCATCCTGAAAATAGCCTTGCATCACGTGGTAGCCACGCAGCAACACTTCGCCCGCCTCACCCGGAGGGACACTGCGACCCTGACCATCGACACAGCGCACTTCGGTACCGGGTAAGGCCCGGCCACAGGTGCCGGCCACGGTCTCCACGCTGTCCGACGGATCGCACACGGTGGCACAGCCACCGCACTCGGTCAGGCCATAGGCGGTGGTCACATTGGCAATGCCCAACTCCTCCCGCATGCGACTGATCAATACCGGTGGCACGGTGGCGGCGCCAGTGACCGCAGAACGCAGCGACGAAAGATCAAATTCTTTCAGACGCGGATGCGCCAGCATGGTTAGAAACAACGTGGGCGGCCCGGGCATAAAACTGATGCGGTCCGTCGCGATGCGACCGAGCACTGCATCAGCATCAAATACTTGCTGCGGATACACCGTGGCGCCCCGGATAAACGCCGCCACCCAGCCGGCCTTGTAGCCAAAGGTATGAAAGAAAGGATTGACGATCAGGTAGCGGTCTCCCGCACCCAACCCGACAACCTTGGACCATTCCTCAAAAGCCCGGATCGTGGGGCCATGAGCCGCCATCACGCCCTTGGGCCTGCCGGTGGTGCCGGAGGTGAACATGAGATCGGCGGTGCTCGTAGCAACCAGCATGCGCTCGCGTGTTGCAACAACCTCTGCCGCTATCGAGCGGCCATGGCTGAGAAACTCTTCCCAGCGCAAGTCGCGGGTGTCTTTCAATGCATCGCCCGCCCGCAGCACCACCACATGCTGCAGCGATGCTGGCCGCAGGTCCTGAAGCAGATCGGGGTAATACTGGCCCAGAAAGTCGCCGATGCAAAACAGCACCCGTGTGCCGCTGCGCGCCAGAATGTCAGCCGCCTCGGCACCTTTCATCCGCGTGTTGATAGGCACCAACACGCCAGCGGCCGCGTGGATGCCGCAAGCCGCAACGATCCACTCATGCAGATTGGGAGCCCAGATGGCGACCCGGTCACCTGCCTCTACGCCAAGCGCAATCAACGCACGGGCCACTGCTTGGCTGCGCTGCAGCAAGTCCGCATAGTCGATGCAAACCTCACCATCAACGATGGCTGCTTGTGCGCTGTAGCGGGCTGCCGTGTAGCGAATCAACGCCGGCAACGTGGTCGGCAACTCATGGCGCGCTTCAGGCGCAGCAGGACTTGCAGGCTCTGAATAGAGCGAATCAGAAACTCGGTTCATGGGAATTTACTCCGGAAAATGGATGCGCAGTCGCTTACTGGTAGGCACGGCCTGGCAGGACAGCGTCCAGGCTTTGGCAAGGTCTTTCTGGTCTAGCGCTTCGTTGTGGCGCAGGTGCACCGTGCCCTCCTTCACCTGGCACATGCAAGATGCGCAGAGCCCGGCCTTACAAGAAAACGGTGCAGCGATGCCGGCGCGCAATGCGGCTTCCAGCAAGGTCTCGGTTCCGGCACAACGCAGGTGGTGTACTTGACCATCCAGACGCAACTCGACTTCAGCCTCATCCACCGTTTCCTCAGCAGACGGTTGTGTCAGCACGGGGCCAGGCGCATCTTCCTCGGGCAGGGATACAAAGCGCTCCACGTGGACCTGAGCGTCAGGCATGTTTATCGATTGCAAAGCAGCCACGGCCGCATCCATAAATGGACCGGGGCCGCAGATAAAGGCCTGGGCCAAACGTTGCGGGCGAGCCAACTCGGCCAGTTGCTCTACAGACGGCACGCCCTGCACCGAGTCCAGCCAATGCGTAATCTGCAGTCGACCGGGATGGGTTGCGGCCAGCCCTTTCAATTCATCGCGAAAAATGACTGAACGCTCATCGCGATTGGCATACACCAGAGTCACCCGTCCGGTGCCCTGCGCCAATACCGAACGCAGGATGGAGAACACCGGGGTAATACCGCTGCCACCGGCAAACAGCAAAAAGTCGCCCTCAAGAGAGCGCGGCGTGAAGACACCTGCCGGAGGTAGTAGCTCAATGGAATCACCCGCCTTTATGTGGTCACAGACCCAGTTCGAGCCGCGTCCCTGGTTTACACGCTTGATCGTCACGCGCAGGTTGTGGTCCAGACCAGGCGCACTCGACATCGAATAACAGCGCGGTAGATACTTGCCCTTCACCTGCAATCGAAGTGTCAAAAACTGACCGGGCCGATATCGGAACCGGTCGGCCAGCGCAGGGGGCACGTCCAGCAACAGAGACTTGGCGTCATGCGTCTCGTTGACTACCGCGTTGACTTGCAAGGCGTGGTAAGGCGAGACCGGTTCAGGTCCCGCTGCTACCCCGGTCAAAGCCCCATCCCCAGAATGGCGCTATCGGCCCGAATCTCGGCACCACTGATCGCCTGCGATGCATCTGACGCCAGAAACAACAACACTTGCGCAATCTTGTCGGGCATGCAGGCGCGCCCCTTGGGATTGGTCTTGGGGTCAAACAGCAAATACTGTGCTGGCACGCCGGGAGCAGTGGCCTTCATCATGGGTGTGTAGATGCCATCGGGGTGCAGCGAATTGACACGCACAGCCAGTCCGTTCTTACGGCAATAGAGTGCGGTTGCTCGACTCAGGGCGGCCACGGCGGCCTTGCTGGCGCTGTAACCGGCATAGCCCTCAATCGGCAGCCATGACGACACCGATGCCATATTGACGATGCTGCCGCCACGCTCCTTCATGGCGGCCACCCCCAGTTGACAACCGAGGAAACAAGAGTCGGCATTGACCTGCATGAGCTGGCGAAACTGGGCCAACGTGGCGGTTTCAATACTTCCGGGAATCAGGATGCCAGCGTTGTTGATCAGAATGTCGAGTGGGCCCAACTGATCTTGCACAGTCGCAATGGCATGCTTCCAGTCGGCCTCGCTGGCCACGTCATGGCTCACAAAGATTACCTGCCCCGCATATCCGGCATTGAGCTCGGCCAGCATCGCGGTGCCGGCACCGTCATCGATGTCGGAAAAGGCAACGCGTGCGCCTTCGCGCAACAGCAACAACACCGTTTCCCGGCCGACGCCATTCGCGCCACCTGTCACCAGTGTCACCTTGTCCTTTACTTGTCCCATGATGCTTGCTCCTCAATTATTGGTGGGCGGCGCTGCGACCTGCTCGGCGCCCGGAAAACACACAGTCGGCCAACGACAAGCCGCTGATATAACCTGCTGAGGGAATGCCGATCGCCGTGCGTCCGGCGGCATGCAGGCCCGCAATATTCTGACCCCGGACATCCAGCACAAGGCCATTGTTTTCATTCACCCGCAGGCCACCCAAAGTCAGCGTAGCCAGGGGAAACATCTTCTCGCCGATCGAAATATTGATGGCAAAAAATGGCCCGCGCTCCAGCACCCGGCGCATGTCAGCAGATTTACCCATGGGGTCCTCGCACTCACCGCGTGCTGCGGCATTGGCCCTGTCCACCGTGGCGCGCAACACTGCCGCATCGGCGCCGATTTTTCCAGCCAACCCCTCCAGGGTCGCAGCCTTGGCGCAGAACTTGAACATCAAAGCCAGCGCCGGCAGCGCCTGAAAGGACCACATGCCCCCAAACAGACACTCCCACACGGATTTCCAGCGCAAGCCGGCATCCAACACCAGCCAGGCCTTGCCGTCCTGATGCTGAATCATCTCGTGGCCCAGCTTGGCTCCATAAACCTGTTCATTGCAAAAGCGCTCGCCCCGGCTGTTGACCACCAGGCCCTTGGGCCAAGAGTAAGGCGGCGTGATGAAGCGCCAGCCGGACACCGAGCCAAGACCATCAGCCTGCGCACCCGCACTTTGGCCCAAACGCAGCCCGCTGCCATCACAACCGGCTCCGCCAATTTTCCACCCGCGCTGATAGTTCGGCGCATGTTGCGCAATCAGCTCGGGGTTATAGATGTGGCCACCGGTGGCCAGGATGACACCACGTCGCGCCCGAATCAAGCGCGGCTTGGCATGCGCCTGTTCAAGGGTCGCGGCTTCACGCCTTGCAGCCTCCGCACGGCCCTGCTGAAACAGGCGCCATTTAGCCACCAGCCTATCGAGCTCCGCATGGCGTCGGGTTTCAGGCGCACTGACCGGTAGTTGCCAAACTTCTACGCCCAAAACGCGCCCCGGGCTGCCATCGGCCTGGCGCTCTTGCACCAGACGGCGGACGGCGGCTTGCGTTACAGCTTGCACGCCTGCACGCAAAGTAGCGGTCTGAAGTGCTGCATACAAAGTTGCCCCCGACTGCCCCCTGGCCAATGCACGATGACCGCGCGGTGCCGGAGGCTGGTCCGCGCCAAAAGCCGGCACCACTTCGTTGCCGGAGTAGTACAAAAATTTACCCTCCGGCGGATAAGAAGTCTTGTTGGCCGGCATGGTCGCTCCGAAACGCACACCCTGCTTTTCCAGCCATGCCAGGTTGCTCACGCTGTCCCGGCAAAAGCGCTGTAGCGTCTCTTCCGAAACCACACCATTGACTTCTTTGCGAAGGTAATCCTGCATGGCCTGCGGCGTGTCCGCAAAACCAGCTTGCTTTTGGTACGGTGTGCCACCGCCGGCATAGACCACTCCGCCGGAAAGCACGCTGGCACCGCCACCGCCAAATCGGTCCAACACCATCACTTCGGCGCCAGATTCACGCGCCTCGATGGCAGCGCAAGCTCCAGCCGTGCCCCACCCGACCACCAGCACATCAGTGGACTCGCTCCACTCCAAGGCATCGGCGCTGCCCACCAGCAGAGGCGGCAATATCGGCGTAACGGTGCTCTGGCGGCGTGGCTTCCGGGCCTGTTGCTCTTCAGACATTGAGTAGGTCGGTGCGTTGCAGTGCGATCGGTCGGCCCATTACATGGGCAATCGCGCGGTAAGCAAAGGTCATGGCTGGCCCCAGAGTAGAGCCTGCGCCGGGATAGGCCGGGCCCATAACCGATGCGCTGTTGTTACCCACGCAATATAGCCCTTCAATAGCCAGCCCGTCCTGTTGCAGCACGCGTGCATCACGGTCAGTCAGCAAGCCGCCCTTGGTACCAATGTCCCCCGGGTACAGCTTCATGGCGTAAAAAGGGCCCTTGGCAATCGGTGCCAGGTTGGGGTTTGGCTGAACACTGGCATCGCCGTAGTAACGGTCAAAGGTGTTGCCACCACGGTCAAAATCCAGATCCTTTCCGGTATTAGCAAAGGTGCTCATGCGGGCTGCACTGGCCACCAGGCCTGGTGCATCCACGCCAATCTGCTGGGCAAGGTGCTCCAGGGTCTCGCCCTTCCAATAGACCACGTTGAGCCAGCTCTTGCGTAAACGGGTATCGGGCACCGCCGCAGACGGCATCAAGGGGCCGATGGGGTACTTGGCGCGGAAGTCGGCATCAAACACAATCCACGCCGGCACGGCGCCACCGGTCTTTTCATGATTGGCAAACATGGCCTGCTGAAACTCAGGGTATGGCCCGGATTCATTGAGAAAGCGCTCACCCGTTGCGTTAACCACCATACAGCCAGGCAGTGAACGCTCCACAAACATCGCGCGGTATTTATCCTCCTTGGGTACAGACATGGTGGGTGCACCCCAGCTGTGAGCCATCAGGTGCAGTTCGCCACCCACTTCTGCACCAGCCAGAATGGCATCGCCGGTGTTGGCACCCGGTGGTGTTGCCGTCCAGTCGGCGTTGGTCGGCTGCGGCAGGTATTTTTCGCGCATTGTCTGGTTACGCTCAAATCCACCGGCTCCCAAAATGACGGCGCGCTGTGCCGACAGGTGCAGAGACTTTCCGTCCCGTTGCACCACCACACCACTTACGCGCCCGGCTTCCCGGTTCAGTGACAGCAACGGCGTATCCAGCAAGAGAGCAATTTTGCGTTTACGCAGTGCGGTAAGCAGGCCGCCCAAAAGGGCTTGGCCACCAGTCAAACGCCGGTCACGCGCGGTCTTGCGGCGCCACGGGTAATCGAGGAAGTAGCGCGCCATGATCCACATCAGCACGAACTTGGATTTCCGCTCGCGTGCCAGCATCGAACGGGCTTCAAAGGCATTGATGCTCATGCGCCCGAAGATCAGTTGACCGGGGTTGGTTGGACGCAAAGTGGCCAACGCCTCCACTCCCAGCTTGGCCGCGTTGAAGTCAATCGGGTCCATGGTGCGTCCGCCGGGCATGGAGCCATCCAGCCCCGGGTAATAGTCCGAATAGTGTGGCATGCAACGGTAAGGAATACCGATCTGCGCAAGGTAGCGAGCCATCTCGCGTGACGTCTCGACATAGGCCAGTACGCGGTCGTCGCTGGCCATACCCTTGGCGCAGGTCTTGACGTAGCGAAAAGCGGCATCAATGCTGTCACGTATACGTGCGCGCGGCATGTCGTGGTTATCCGGAATCCAGATACCTCCACCTGAGAGCGCCGACGTTCCACCCACCAGACCGGCCTTCTCCACCACCAGGACACTCAAGCCCTCATCGGCAGCGCGTATGGCCGCCAGCAAGGCGCCGGCTCCGGAGCCGACCACGATTACATCGTAGGCCTGATCCGTCACAGCATTTTCTGCATTCATGGTCATCCAATCAAACGAATGGATCCATATTGGGCAAGCCCAACATCACACTACCGTGGGCGCGCACGAAGGTATCCGTGTTGTTGGCAATGTGGCCGCGGCCTGTAGCCATGTCGCGGAAGATACGTTCCACCGGGTTGGTCTTAAAGGTACCCGAGGCCGCACAGGCGCGCATCAATTCATTGACACGCTCACTACACAACTTGGGCACCGAAGCCGCCTGCGCACGTTGCATCAGGCGCTCCTCCACAGGCATTCTTTCTCCGGTTTTGGCGCAATGCACGATACGCGCGTAGTTGCGGAACAGCACCAGACGGAGTTGATCGGTAGCCATCATGGCCTCGGTGACTGCCTGCTGGGAGTTGACATCTTCGGCCATCTTGGTTCCATGCTTACCGATATGGGCAGCTGCACGCTCACGGAAGCTGTTCACAGCGCCATCCAGTGCCCCGATACAGGCACTTGATACGGCACGCTGAAACACCTGCGTGAAGGGAATGCGAAACAGCCAACCCGGATTGGTGGCCCGACCCGGGCAACCGGCGTCACTATGGTCATTGGTACGGTGGGTGCGGTGCTCCGGCACAAAGGCACCTTCCACCACAATGTCATGGCTGCCGGTACCGCGCAAACCAATCACATCCCAGTTCTCCTCAACGCGAAAGTCTGCTTTGGGCAACAGGAAGGTGGCATGCTCCAGCGTGCCCGAACCATCCTTCTTGGGCAGCAGGCCACCCAGGAAAATCCATTCGCAGTGCTCAACGCCGGTGGAGAAACTCCAGCGTCCGGTGAAGCGGTAGCCCCCCTCGACTTTCTCTGCCTTACCGGTAGGCATGTACGTGGAAGCGATGCGGGTATCGGTGTCTTTGCTCCAGACATCCTGTTGCGCCTGCTCTGGAAAAAGTGAAAGCTGCCACGGGTGTACACCGACCACGCCGAACATCCAAGCGGTGGACATGCAGCCCTGCGCCAGCTCCATTTGAATCGTGTAGAAAACGCGGGGATCCATTTCGTAGCCGCCCCAACGCTTGGGCTGTAGCACCTTGTACAACCCAGCAGCAGCAATGGCTCCAATAAGTTCTTTGCCGACTCGACCTTCGCGATCAGCGGTCGCCGCTTGCGCGGCTAATACAGGTGTGAGTGCTTTGGCGCGCTCGATAAGTTCGATCGCTTCAGGTGTCAGATAGTCTTCATGGGTTGATTGCATAACGAGTCTCCAATTGCCGCGACTCTGGGGCGCGTGGGTTGTAAAGAAATCAAGGTAATCGCCTTGTGACCCACGAATAGTCCCACTTACATGCCGCTTCAATCATCGTCCAATTGGACTAACGCTGACGCACTTCCGGACATAGTCCGACTGAGGGATTCCGCGCCTTTCGCGGGACACCATACTGCTCTAAAAACAGGAGCACCTATGGAAACCACAGCGACGCACTTCGACCCGAAAGACTTTCGCCGCGCCCTTGGCATGTTTGCCACCGGCGTCACCATCGTCACGGCCTATACGCCCGATGGTCTCCCCGTGGGCGTCACTGCCAACAGCTTCAATTCGGTCTCCATTTCACCCCCGCTGGTGTTGTGGAGTCTGGCTAAAAGCGCACGCAGCCTGGGAACATTCACCAGCGCCGGGCACTGGAATGTGCACATCCTCGCTGAAGATCAGGTGGAAATGTCCAACCTGTTTGCGCGCGCCGGAGAAGACAAATTCAGCGGCCTGCAACTCGACACCAATCAGAGCCATGCGCCGCTGATGCATGGCTGCAGCGCGCGCTTTCAGTGCCGCACCATGTTCCAGTACGAGGGCGGGGATCACATCATTTTTGTGGGCGAAGTCGTTGACTACGATCGCAGCGAACGCCCACCTCTGCTCTATGTCACCGGGGGATATGCGCTGGCCAGTCGCAAGGCTGATCCGGTATCCACCGAACCCAGCGCAGATCTCGGGTCGGCCCTGTTTTCCGAAGACCTTTTGGGCTATCTGCTGGGCCGCTCGCACTACCAGTTCGTGGGTGGCATCCGTGGCACGCTCAATGAACGCGGCCTGAGTGAAGCGGACTTCTTTGTGCTCTCGCTGTTGAGCGTGCAGGAACCCCTGTCTGCCAGCGCCATTGCCGGCCACGTGGCCTACACCGCCATCGACGTGGGCCCTGTACTTTTGCAGGCACTGTGTGATCGCGGCCTGCTGGAGCAACCGCAGGCAGACAGCTTTATGTTGTCGACTGTTGGTCGTGATGCCATTCTGCATGTACTCGCAGCAGCCAAGGCTGAAGAGGCCGATGTCATCGATCAGCTCGGTGAGATGGAGACTGCCATGCTGCGCAATTTGCTTAAACGACTGATCCGCATCACTGACCCCGGCCTGCCCAAGCTGTGGACCGCGCGCGACAACACCCGCCTAGTCATTCCGGACGATGACGCAGCGCCTGCTGCCTGCCATCCTCACTAAGCACTTCTTCGCTTCCTATTCAATTTCGACCACACCATGACACAGCCCTCTCCTATTCCTGTTGGACACTTTGCAGACATTGCACCCGTAGCCGGCGCACCGCAACGCGTCCACTACCACGACGAAGGCCAGGGCGAGGTGGTGATCTTTCTGCACGGCGCCGGCGGCGGCGCAAGTGGCTACAGCAACTTCAAGGGCAACTACCCCGTGTTTGCCAAGGCTGGCTACCGCACCATCGTGCCGGACATGCTGGGCTTCGGTCTGTCCAGCAAGCCGGATATTCCGATCTATGACCTCGACTTCTTTGTTGCCGGTATCAAAGGACTTGTGGACGCACTGGGGCTCAAGGACATCACGCTGCTAGGAAATTCCCTGGGTGGCGCGGTGGCACTGGGTTACGCACTGGCCTACCCGCAGGATGTCAGTCGTTTGATCCTGATGGCACCAGGCGGCGTGGAAGACCTGCAAACCTACCTGGACATGCCCGGCATTGCCAATATGTTCCAAATCTACAAATCAGGCAAAACCGGCGCTGATGCCATGCGCGCCGTGATGACCATGCAACTGTTCGACCCGTCGCTGCTGACCGACGAAATCATTGCCGAGCGCGCCCCGATTGCGGCACTGCAGACGCAGGCCGCGCGCTCGGTCATGAAGGTGCCCAACATGACCGAGCGCTTGCATGAGTTGCAATGCCCAGTGTTTGGCTTCTGGGGGGTGGATGACCAGTTCAACCCGGTGGGCGGCGCCATGAAGATCATGCAAAGCGCACCGCAGGCGCGCATGCAACTGATCAACCGCTGCGGCCATTGGGTGCAGGTTGAGCATCAGGACATGTTCAACCGCAACTGCATCGACTTCTTGCAGAACGGGTAAAACATTTATGCACCCGCATCTCATCTCAACACTGGGCGATGAACTATTTGTGGCCCTGCGTCAGCGCAGCACCGTAACTCCCCTGACCAGCCGCCACCCGGACATTACGGTGGACGACGCCTACCGCATTTCCTTGCACATGCTGCGCCTGCGCGAGGCCGCTGGCGAACGTGTGGTGGGCAAAAAGATTGGTGTCACCTCCAAGGCCGTGCAAGACATGCTGGGCGTATTCCAGCCCGACTTCGGCTTCCTGACGGACAGCATGCAGATGGCCGATGACGCCACCGTTTCGCTTTCCAAAGCGGGCCTGATCCATCCACGTGCCGAGGGTGAAATCGCCTTTGTGCTGCACTCCGACCTGCAAGGCCCGGGTGTCACGCGCGAAGACGTGCTGGCCGCCACCGCCTGGGTTGCGCCCTGCTTTGAAATTGTGGATTCGCGCGTGCGCGATTGGAAGATCAAGATCCAGGACACTGTGGCTGACAACGCCTCGTGCGGCGTCTTCGTCATCGGGCAGCGGCACACCGATCCGCGCAGTCTGGACCTGGCCGCTGTCTCCATGCAGATGTGGAAGAACGAGGTGCCAGCCGGGTCCGGCCTGGGCTCTGCGGTGCAGGGTCATCCGGCCGAAGCCGTAGCTTGGCTGGCCAACACCCTGGGTAGCCTGGGCATCCCGTTCAAGGCCGGCGAAATCATTCTTTCCGGCTCGCTGGCGCCACTGGTCAGCGCCGTGGCCGGCGACCGCTTCACCATGCAGATCGAGGGGCTGGGCGGTTGCTCCATCCAATTTACCGAATAAGGCAAGGACCTCCATGACTCAGAAGAAAATCAAATGTGCCCTCATCGGCTCCGGCAACATCGGTACCGATCTGATCTACAAAATCCAGCGCAGCCCGGTTCTGGAGCCGGTATGGATGGTGGGCATTGACGCTACCTCCGAAGGTTTGCAACGCGCCCGCGACATGGGCCTTAAGACCACGGCTGATGGTGTGGATGGCCTGCTGCCCCATGTGGAGGCTGATGGCATTCAGATTGCCTTTGACGCCACCAGTGCCTATGTGCACGCCGAAAACTCGCGCAAACTCAACGAGTTAGGTGTGCTGATGATCGATCTCACGCCCGCCGCCATTGGCCCGCTGTGCGTGCCGCCGGTAAATCTGCGCGAACACGCTGACCGCGTGGAGATGAACGTCAACATGATTTCGTGTGCCGGTCAGGCGACGATTCCGATCGTGCACTCCATCAGTCGCATCCAGTCGGTGGGTTATGCTGAAATCGTTGCCAGCCTGGCCTCCAAGTCGATTGGCCCGGGCACACGTGCCAACCTCGACGAGTTCACCTACACCACTTCCAACGCCATCGAAAAAGTGGGCGGCGCACGCAAGGGCAAGGCGCTGTGCATCATCAACCCCGCAGAGCCGCCGATGATGATGCGCAACACCATCCAGTGCCTGTGCGACGACGAGCCAGATCAAGCCCGCATCACCGAATCCATCCACGCGATGATCAAGGAAGTGCAGAAATACGTTCCCGGCTACACACTGGTCAACGGCCCGCTGTTCGACGGCAAGCGCGTGGCGGTCTACATGCAAGTGGCCGGCCTGGGCGACTACCTGCCCACTTACGCCGGCAACCTGGACATCATGACCGCGGCCGCCTGCCGCACCGCCGAAATGTTCGCCCAGGAAATCCTGGACGGAACCATCACTCTCAAGCCCACGGCCGCTGTGGCCGCCTGAAAAAGACACCCCCAATGACAAGCACTCTCAAAGGCCGCAAGGTCCTACTGCACGACATGTGCCTGCGCGATGGCATGCACGCCAAGCGCGAACAGATTTCGGTAGAGCAAATGGTTAAGGTGGCCACCGCCCTGGATGACGCTGGTGTCCCGCTGATCCAGGTCACGCACGGGGCAGGCATGGGTGGCAACTCGCTACAGCACGGCTTTGCGCTCGCCAGCAACGAGGAATACCTGAGCGCTGTCTGCCCGTTGATGAAACAGGCCAAGGTTTCCGTGTTGCTGATCCCCGGTCTGGGCACCATGCGCGAGTTGCAGTCCGCTTTCGAATGCGGAGCCCGCAGTGTGCATGTGGCCACGCATTGCACGGAGGCCGACACATCACCGCAACACATCGCCTTTGCACGCAAACTGGGAATGGACACTACCGGCTTTCTGATGATGGCCCACCTCAACACGCCTGAAGGCCTGGCGCAGCAAGGCAAGCTGATGGAGAACTATGGTGCGCAGACGATCTACGTCACCGACTCGGCTGGCTACATGCTGCCCGCCGATGTGACGGCGCGCATCAGCGCGCTCAAGGCCGTGCTAAAGCCCGAGACGGAAATCGGTTTTCACGGCCACCACAACCTGGGCCTGGGCATCTGGAATTCGGTCGCCGCTATCGAAGCCGGTGCCAGCCGCATCGATGGTTCGGTGGCCGGGCTGGGTGCCGGTGCAGGCAACACGCCTCTCGAAGCCTTGCTGGCCGTGTGCGAGCGCTTGGACATTGAGACCGGTGTGGACCTGTTCAAGCTGATGGACGTGGCCGAAGACGTTATCGTGCCGATGATGGACCATATAGTGCGCGTCGACCGCGACTCACTCACGCTCGGTTTTGCCGGTGTCTATTCCACCTTCCTGTTGCACGCCAAGCGTGCAGCCGAGCGCTTCGGTGTGTCGGCACGCGACATCCTGGTCGAGCTGGGCCGCAAGAAGATGATCGGCGGCCAGGAAGACATGATTGAGGACACGGCCATGACCATGGCGCGTGAGTTGCAGACAGGCAAGACCCCTTAAGGCCGGATCGCTGAACTAGGGCGACGCCCCAGTTCAGCAGCCTGCGCGAAGCACCCAGGGTCGAAAATTCAGACCTTGGCCCTGCTCCACAGCGAGCCCGCCACCAGCAACAAGGTGGACGCCAGGGCAAAGCCCAACACCCCCGTGTAGCTGCCTTGCGCCGCCAGCATGCCGGCCAGTCCTGGGCCGGCTATGGAACTTAGTGCAAAGGCTGCAGGCACCAAGACGATGGCCCGGCCACTGGTGTCGCAACGTGCAATCTCAGCGGTCTGAAAAATACAGCCACAGGTAAAGGCAAATTCCCAGATCCAGGCACCCGTTGCAAATAGCGGGAAGGTCCTGGCACTGAACAGAGTCAACAGGCCCAGGCCAATTACCAACAGCACCAGCCAGGACGCGCGGCGCAGACCCAAGCGCTCACCCAGCGCGGCCACACTGAAGGCGGCAACGCTGCCGAGCAGCTTCAACACGGCAAACACGATACCCATATCGGCCGGTTCAATGTTCAGATTCGAGCCGATGCGCTCCAAAAATGCCCACAAACCAATGTTGCCGACCAAGAAAAGGAAGAACACGGCCAATGCACGCCATGCGGCAAGCGGCAGGCGGTAGCGCGCTACCGCAAGCTCACGGACGCCAGCGGCTACCGGCACCAGCGGTCCCTGAGGCACCCAGAAGACCGACAGTCCCAGCAGGGCGACCACGGCGGCCAGCGCCATTGCCGCACCGGGATACCTGAAATGCGCAATCACCAGGGGCGGCAGGGCAAACAGAACGGCTGCCGTCACCGAGAGCTCCACGCCCTGGCGCACGCCAAAGGCACGCACTTTGTTGGGCAGGTCCGACAGGATGCGAATCCCCAGGCAGGTCATGGTGGCAGCAAAAAAACCAATCAGCGCCCACATGACATACAGAAGCGGCAGGTCCTTGATCTGCGAGCTCAGAGCGAAGGACAAGGCTGTGCCGGCTGCACTGGAAAGCGTCAGCGTGCGCCAGTTCAGGCGGTTCATCCAGATCGGCGCGCCTAGCGTACCCAACAAGTAACCGCAAAAGCAGGTGGAGCCCAGCAAACCGGTCGCCTGCGCATCTAGGCTGAAGCTGTCGGCCAGGCTACCCAGCATGACCGGCAGTGCATTGAAGGGCAGACCGCCAATGGTGGAGGCCAGGCTGGCCGCCAGAATAATGACCAGCAACCTGTTCTGAGGTAAGTCAGAGGGATGCATGCTCGTGGATTCCATTGGCACAAGTGCTACATGTACAGCATGACCAGGTCGTTGATGACCGAAGGCCGGTCCTGACCGACCACATGGATGTTGATCTCCATGGTCAGCTGGGTGCCGCTCTTGACGGCCTCTATCGACTTGATGCGGTAGCGCCCGTGGATGCGGCAGCCCGCAGGCACCGGGGTCGGAAAGCGCAAGCGATCGGAGCCGTAGTTGACGATGTTGGTAAAGCCCACCACCTCGTAGTCCATCGGCATCTTGAGGCGGCTGACCAGCACCTGCACCAGGGCGCCGTGTGCGATCGTGCCGCCAAACGGACTGTCGCGGCGGGCCCGCTCCGGGTCGGTGTGTATCCAGTAGTCGTCACCCGACAGCGCCGCAAACTGGTTGATCATGTCTTGCGAAACTTCCACCTGGTTCGACCAACCGGAATAGCTGTCAGACACCAGGCTGCGCAGGGCCTCCAGGTCCTTGCACGCAATGTGTCGTTGGGCCGCAGATGCAGCCGTCGCCACATCGGGTGCGAGTGGCGCTTCACCTGTCATGACGCTGGCCTGTCCCGAGGCCAGTGGCGTGTAACGCAGCAGGGTGGTCACGCCGGGGCGCTCGTCAAACACCGGGCGCACCCGCATGCCCACAGCCAGCTCTGCCGGGTCCACGCCCACCAGCGTGGTGTTGATGTGCACGCCCTCGTCCAGTTCAACCACGGCCAGGAGCTGTGGCATCTCGTCGCTGAACTCGGGCAGCGTGGGCACGCGCGCCACGGTGTAGGTATAGAGAGTGCCTTCGCCGGATACACGGCGCCACACCAGACGGCGCGAGCCACAGGTGGGGCAATGCGTGCGTGGGAAAAACAGCCAATGGCCCTGCTCTTCGCACTGCTGGATGCGTACCTCGTGTTGCTTCAGTCCGTCCCAATACGGTGCAGAAATCGCAGTCGCTTGCGGCAGGGGTTTGTTCCAGCTCATGTTCAGGCTCCTTGCAGGATCAAGGCGCCCTGCTCACTCATCACACCGCCGGTTCCCGACACATAGGCCAGATCATGCTGCGCGAGCTGGCGCTCGCCAGATCGGCCTTGAATCTGGTGAATGGCCTCTATCACCTGGGTCATACCGCCGGAGCTGCCGGTTTGGCCGAAGCTGAGTTGTCCGCCATGTGTGTTCATCGGGAAGTTGCCCTTGAAGGTGAAATCGTGCTCGCGCAAGAAACGCATGCCCTCGCCCTTGGCGCAAAAACCCGCGTCCTCCAGGGTCAGCATGACGGTGATGGTGTAACAGTCATAAATCTGTGCCATATGCATGTCGGCCGGAGTCAGGCCGGCCATGGCAAAGGCCTTGCGCGAGGCCGGGCCAATGGGCGTGGCCAGCATGTCCTTGGCATAGGTGGGCGACTTGCTCTGGATGTGTTCGCCACAGCCAATCACCTGTACGCCGCGGTGGCGGCAATCCTTGGCTTTGTCAGCGCGGGTGAGCACCATGGCGCCGCCACCGGCCACCGGCATGACAATTTCGAGCATGCGCAGCGGCTCGGCCACCATGCGCGAAGCCAGTACATCGTCTATGGTCAGCGGCTGACCATAGAACATGGCCTGGCGGTTGTGGCAGGCATTGAAACGCTGGTCCACGCAGATTCGCGCAAGGGCGGCGGCGTCGTATCCGTGCAGAGCCGCATAGCGCTGCGCGATCATGGCGTAGCCGGTGTTTTGCGCCATGTGGCCGTAGGGCAGATCCAGCTCGGCCTCGGGGGCGCCAAAGCGCGTGCTGTGACCACCGAAACGGCTGGCACGCATGACCTCGGCGGCATGGTCGTCGTGTAGCGCGGTGGGGGCCATGCGCGAGGGAATCACGCAGACCACGGTGTCGCACATACCCAGCTCAATGGCAGCGGCAGCACGCCAGACCATGCCCACCGAACTGGCGCCGCCCAAATCGACCACTTCGGCGAAGTTCAGGTGCACACCCAGGTATTCCCCGGCCATGGCCGGCACGAACATGCCAGCCTCATGGAACTGCGGCCCCACAGTAATGAGCCCGTCCACATCGGCCAGTGACATGCCGGCGTCGTCCAGCGCCTGGGTTGCCAGATCCGCCACCTGTTCCAGATGGAACATGCGAGGTGCGGTGCTATATTTTTCCGGCTTGTATTGTGCGGCACCAACCAGCGCCGACTTTCCTTGAAGACCCATGCGAACCCTCGGTATAGAGCAATGCGGCGATTGTGACAAAGCGATCTGCAAGGCTCATCGTCCGGCAGGACTAGGCATCCGCGCGCACCTTGATTGCGCTGTCGTCTCTTCGGACGATGACGGGGAGTGGGGGACGGTGACAATGCGGACAAAAGCAGCCCTGGAATCTGACGGGGAAACTATTGAGGAGACAACAGCGTGAGAACCCCAGTTGGCCTGACGATGGCCGCATTGATGGCCTTGGCGGCCTTACAGGCCTTTGCCCCGCGCGAGACCCCGGCGCTGGCGATGACCCGTCTTCCGCTTGAAAAACTGCATCTGAATACTCTGGCACGCTCAAATGCCGGATTGATCACGGCAGGTGAATTGGGCACCTTGTTGTATTCCACCAACGAGGGCCGCGAATGGCAACGAGCCTCACTGCCCGTGGAGCGCCAGGCGCTGATCACCCAGATCAGCTTCGCTCGCGATGGCTTGACCGGCATGGCAGTTGGCCACGAAGGCTGGATACTGCGAACCACCGACGGCGGCCTGAGCTGGAACGAAGTAGCGTTTGACGAGAAGAACGGAGAGCCCCTGATGAGCGCTGCCCAGTTGCCCTCAGGCGTCTGGATTGTGGTGGGCGCCTTCGGTCGCGCATTGCGCTCGGACGATGGCGGCAACAGCTGGCAGCGCCTAGTGCTGCCCAAGACCGGTAACGAGCTGGACGACAAACACATGAACCGTGTGGTCAGTTCGTCCGATGGCCAGCATTGGCTGATAGTGGGTGAGCGCGGCCTAGTGCTGCGCTCGGACGATGGCGGTGCCAACTGGTCTGCGGTTGAGCCGTTTTACAAGGGCTCGTTCTACAACGCCGCCGCCCTGCCCAATGGCAACTGGCTGGCCTACGGTATGCGTGGCAACGCCTTTGTGAGCCATGCCGGGCAACAGCCCTGGACGCCCGCCACCTTGCCCGCACCTGCCTCCTTTTTCGGCCATGCCGTGCTGCCGGATGGCAAGGTGCTTCTAGTGGGCCAGGGTAGCCTGATCGCCACTAGCACGGATGGCGCCAACAGCTTCAGCATCAGTAGAGCCAAGGGGCGCGCCACCCTGACCGATATTCAAGTGGCGAAAGACGGCACCGGCTGGATCACCAGCGACGCCGGCCTGCAAGCACTGACGCCGACCCCACCAGCCCAACCCAAAGCCGACACCGGAGCCACGCGATGAGTCTGACCGAACCCACCTCCCGCGCCCAGCGCCTGATTGCCCGGCTGGCACAGGCGCTGATCGCCTGGCGCAAATCCATCGTGATACTGACCGCCTTGATTACCGTGCTGCTGGGTACATCCGCACTGCGCACCCACCTGGATGCCGGCTTCAACAAGCTGATTCCGATGCGCCACGAATATATGGCGGCTTTTTTGCAGCACGCCATCACATTCTCTGGCGCCAACCGCGTGCTGGTCAGTGTGAAGTGGAAGGGTGAGGGCGACATCTACAACGCGGAGTTCCTGAATACCTTGCGCGGCGTCACCGACGAAGTGTTCTTCACCCCCGGCGTGAACCGCGGCCAGGTGTATTCGCTGTTCACGCCCAATGTGCGCTACATCGAAATCACTGAAGACGGTTTTGTTGGCGAGGTGATCATCCCGTCGCGCTTCACCCCCAATGCCGTTGGCCTAGCCCATGTGCGCTCGAATGTGGCCAAGTCCGGCCAGATCGGCCGCCTGGTGGGCAACGATCTGAAATCAGCACTGGTGCGCGCCGACCTGCTGGAGGTGGACCCGCAGACCGGCAAGCGCCTGGACTACAGCGACGTGGCGCAGCAGCTGGAAAAGATTCGCAGCAAGTTCAACGACCCGCGCATCGAGATCCACATTGTCGGCTTTGCCAAGGTTGTGGGCGACGTGATGGAAGGGCTGGTGGTCGTGATCGGCTTCTTTGCCATCGCCTTTGTAATCACCGCGCTATTGCTTTGGCTCTACTCCCGCGCCAGGAGCCTGACGGTGTTGGCGCTGGCGGTAGCCATGCTACCGGTGATCTGGTTGATGGGCCTGTTGCCGCTGGCCGGCTACGGCATCGATCCGATGTCGATTTTGGTGCCGTTTCTGATTTTCTCCATCGGCGTGTCGCATGCCGTGCAGATGACCAATGCCTGGAAGTACGAGGTCCACTCCGGCGAGAACGGCATCACGGCGGCCAGCAACGCCTTTCGCCGCCTGGCGGTGCCTGGAACGGTGGCCCTCCTGACCAATGCCCTGGGCTTCATGGTCATCATGATGATTGACATCCCCATCGTGCATGAGCTGGGGGTCACGGCCTGCCTGGGCGTGCTGTTGATGGTGCTGACCAACAAGGTGGTGCTGCCGGTGTCCCTGTCGTACGTGCGGCTGCCCACACTGCCGCCGGCACCAGCCAGCAGCCACACAGAGCGCCACCCGCACTGGTGGCGCGTGTCGGCCCTGGTTGAGCCCAAGCCTGCGCTGGCCACCCTGGCCGTCTCGCTGCTGCTGATGGCGGGCGGCACCGCCATGTCGCGCCATCTGCTTACCGGTGACATTGGGGCCGGTGCGCCGGAGTTGCGTGCCGAATCCCGCTACAACCGTGACAACGCCAGCATCATCCGGGACTACTCCATCGGCATGGACGTTCTGTCGGTGTATGCCGAGACCAGCAACCTGGAAGAAGCCTGCCTGAACTGGCCGGTGATGAATTCCATCGAGCGCTTCGACCTGGCCATGCGCGGTGTGGACGGCGTGCGCTCGGTGGCAACTGTGGCAGGCATTGCCAAGCTGGCCGCCGCCGGCAACAACGAAGGCAACCCGCGCTGGGCCGCGCTGCAGCGCACCGAGTCCGCCCTACGCACGGGTGCCAAGGCCGCCAACCCCGAACTCGGCCTGAACACCGATGGCTGCAAGGTGCTGCACTTGCAGCTATTCCTGAAGGACCACGAGGGTGCGACGCTCAAGCATGTGGTGAGCGAAGTACGCAAGTTCATCGAAACAGACAAGACGCCCAACCTGAAGTACCGCCTGGCCGGCGGCAATGCCGGCGTGGCCGCTGCCACCAATGAGGCGGTGGAACAGGCCGAGGTGCAGATGCTGGCCGCCATCTTCGGCGCCATCACCCTGCTGTGCTGGCTGACCTTTCGCAGCTGGCGCGCCGTGCTGTGCATCATCGTGCCGCTGGCCCTGGTCTCCATCCTGTGCAATGCCCTGATGGCCGCACTGGGCATTGGCCTTAAGGTCGCCACGCTACCGGTGATTGCCCTGGGTGTGGGTGTGGGTGTGGACTATGGCATCTACCTGTTCGAGCGGCTGCAGCATGAGATCGATGACAAGGGCGCCGGCCTGCGCGAGGCCTTTTACCAGGCCCTGCGCCAGCGCGGCACGGCTGCCGTATTCACCGCCATCACCATGGCGATTGGTGTGGGCACCTGGTTGTTCTCGGCCCTCAAGTTCCAAGCCGACATGGGCATCCTGCTGGCCTTCATGTTCCTGGTGAATGTGCTGGGCGCCATCTTTCTGCTGCCGGCCATGGCCTGCTGGCTGAAAGTGGGGGCTCGTAAAGGCGAGGCCGGGTGATAGAGCACGTTGTGCTCAACTCGACACTCTCTTCACCATGAATCACAAACGTTCGAACCTTGGCCGCCTTGTACAGCGATTCGCTGCATGCGTCATCTTGAGCACAAGCCTGTGCGCCATTGCACATGATGGGGCGCCTTAGAACGATACGCCCGCCGCAGCCAACGCCCGAGCTGCAATATTCAAGGCGAACCCGCAGCTCCTCAAGTCCATCATGCTCGGCGGTGGATTTGGTACGGATCTGTCGTATGCCATTGCCAACCACATGTACAGCCGCACGAACATTTCAGC
Source organism: Burkholderiales bacterium (assembly GCA_037143475.1). Classification (GTDB taxonomy): domain Bacteria; phylum Pseudomonadota; class Gammaproteobacteria; order Burkholderiales; family Burkholderiaceae_C; genus Allorhodoferax. The sequence continues at coordinate 29,708 of JBAWYQ010000001.1, forward strand.
CATACTGGACGCCCGAGCCAAGCTCAGGGTCGAGTCGCCTGGGCCAAGGATCTGGTTGTTGCGTTTCCCCATTGTCAATGTAGTCGTGTTTGAAACTACTGCCGGACTGGTTCTGGTTGACGCCGGCTATGCACCGGCCGGGCCAGCGCCTTTGGAAACGCTCAAGAAACTGAACCCAAAGCCTGTGCACACCATCAACAACACGCACTACCACGCCGACCATGCGTTTGGCGCGTGGGCGATTGTGGAAGCCGGAATGCACCCACAGATCGTGGCTGAGGAGCGTTTCGTGGAGCAACAGGAAGCCGACATGCCCAGCTATGGCCTGATCGCCCGCAACAACCAGCAGAAGCAGGTGCCCAGGACATGGGCCGATGCTGTTCGCCCCACACTGACTTTTCACAAACAGCTGAACCTAAAAATTAGGTGGTGAGGATTTCGTTTTGCGCCACGCCCGCGGCGAGACTGATGACCAGATATGGGTGTCTGTGCCAGGTCGCCAGGTGGTGCTTTCCGCTGAATATTTTTAACGGTTTTTTGCCCAACGCCGGCAATGGCAAACGGCGCCAGCGCATTGCGGAAGACCGGGCACGCGCACTGCGGGATATGGCAGCCTCGCAACCCGATTTGCTGTTGCCCGCCCCTTGCCGACCCAGGAGGCCCTGGTTTACGCGGAGCACATGACGCGCTTGCCGCTGGCTTTAAGTCAGGCACAAGCGATCGAAAAATAGAGGCGCCTGGAAACCGTCCACTGATTGGAGCGTGGCCATGTCCCCGGACATCTCGCTTGTCGAACATGCACTGCATCGCGTGCTGGTGCGCTATGCGCAGCTCTGCGACTAGCGCGACTGGGCAGCCATCACCGAGGTCTCTAGCAACACGGCCAGCGCCAGCTACGGTGGCTGGCCTCTGCCCGACCGCGCCGCCATTCTGCGTATGCTGTAACGCCATCTGTGTGGCTGCGGACCGACGCAGCACCTGATGGGAAATCTGCTTGTGGATCACAGGGTGACACCCTGTGCAGCCGGGTGAGCGTGCGCGCACCGCAGCATGGTGATTACGCTGAAATTCGGCAGCCGTGACGTTCTGAGTCCTGCGGTTAACTGAAGCCCAACGGGCAAGTTGGCTGGCCGCAAGGAAGCTGAAGCTGGCAGACAAGGCGCTGCCAGTTCTGGCTGCCAGCTTCCGTCGGCGCAAACGCCCCGGGGGTCGAAGCTAGAGTATCCACGTGACCCACATCAAGTTTCAGGTCAATGGAAATACCTTTACCGCGCCGTCGACCGGGACGGCGACACTGTGGATTTTCTTCTCACCGCCAAACGTGATTTAGCTTCGACCCGCAGGATGTACCCAAGAAAATCACCACTGACAAGAGCGCTGCAAATACGGCGACCATTGAAAGCTTCAAGGCCGACGCCTGCTTCGACATCGTGATGCGCCAGAACAAATACATCAACAATATGGTCGAACATGACCACCGGGCCATCATGCGCCGCCCCCGACAATGATGGGCATCAAGTCGTTCCGGAGCCCAGGACCCATCATCGTCGCAATCGAAACCCTGTACATGATTCGCAAAGGGCAGATAGACTGCCCCGGCGGCCAAACCATGTCTGCGGTCAACCAGTTCTACAGCCTTGTCGCTTTTATCGTCCCGCGGCCAAGAAACTCGTTCAGACCGATATCACTATTGCGACGGAATCCTAAAAAGCGTATTTTGCTACCAAAGATACTTGATCGCGATCCGTCACCAGTCGATTCGCCGTTGCGTCCGTCGACGCGCTTCCCAAGTAACCCAAGTATGTCAAACTAATCGCAAGGTTTCCCTTGTAGGTAAAGACGGCGCCTAAGCTAAATCGTCCATCTCCCTCACCTCCGACGCTGCCAATTAGGGTGCGCCCATTTACTTGCTTCGAGTAGTTGATTGGAACTGTAAGATCCCACCCTTCAACGAAGCCCGGGTAACCCAAAACAAGGGTGCCGGAAATAGCAACACCGGAATCCGTCTTGAAGTTGAGACCGCTCATGGGTACACCGTAGTTGCTGTACTTCACCATTGAGACTTCACCGAGCAGTTGCACCGAGTCCGCGATTGGCATACGCCCAATGTTGGCGAAACCACCGAAATTTAGCTGAGCCACGTCGGCTGGTGTCGGAGTAGCCAACGCCCCAACTAGAACTGGCGCACCTTGCCGATAAGTCAACTCACTGTAGGCGGCTACGGACCCCAACACTGTACTAACGGTGGCACCGATCACCTTGACGTCCTCGAAGTACTTGATGTTGTAGCTTCCAGAACTTGCGCTTACCGGTTTAATGACGGGCAGAGGCATCCGGTCCCGAGCGTTTAGGTAGTAAAGGCCGGCTTCGGTAACCTCTGTCAAACGGTAGCGGGTACCGATACCCCATTGACCAGTGTCACCCGGTGTGATGTCCGGACCGCGCAACATACCGAAGCAAGTCGGGCCGGCATAAACCCCCAGGCAAGTACCCCCGGCACCCACACCGTCGGATGTATTCATAAAGGACCCAGGAGCAGCTGCAAACGTCGGATGAAAGCCAAACTGTGCCTGGGCCATCACTGTCCATCGCGGGCTAATCTCTATCGAGCCTGATATCTGATCCTCCGGTAGCACCGAGTCTTTAGTTTCGGTACCGGGTACTCCCGCCTTTGTGCCATCAAATGGCCCTTGCGACATGGCAATGTTTGGAAAGTACACCGCCTCACCCCAATTGACCACGTGACGGCCCAGACGCACTGTGGCGCGGCTTGAGCTACCGACATCGAACGAAGTGTAGCCGTAGGCATCAAGAATGCGGCTGTAACCACCGTGGTCATGTTGGGCTTCACTTGTGAACTCGTTGAACGGTGCCGGTTTGCTGACACTGAAAGGCTTCATCGGATTGTCATTTGTCCGGCGGTAAACCGAGTCATAAAAAGTACTCCCAGATATCACTAGGCCTGAATCTCCTTTAGTCAGTTTTCCTTCGATCAAGGCCGAGACGCGATTTGCCGTCATGGATCCTTTAGCAAAGTTATTGTCACCATCGTTTGCAGCAGCATTAGCTGCCAGCAGCGGATCCGCATCCTTCATGCGTTGGGCCGCCGTATACGTTGTCGTCACGCGCCAGTCCAATTTCAGATCATCCCCCAACTCAATGGTTTCACCGGCATGTGCCATCGCTGTTGCAGTCAGGGTCAGAACGGCCACAGCAACCGACGTCAGTTTGTTTATCTTGGTCATGAAATATTCCTTGTGGTGCTGTGATTAGTTGCCGGCGCTTCGCGCGGCTTCGGGGGTAAACATTGCGGGTGTCAGGTCACCTTTGTTCAGCACCGGGCCCTTGTCGCGCTCCTGGAACAGGTTGTAGCCCACATAGCCACCCGAGTTCAGATCGTGATAGAACGCCGTGCCTGCCTGCCACCCTTCGATGTCAAAAGCGTAGTAGTGGTTGATGAAGGCGTATTGCCACAAGCTGCCACGGGCATCATAAAAATCTGACATGGCGGCCTGCCAGGTGTCTTCGTCCAGGAAAAGCACGCGCTTGCCATAGAGGTGGCGAAAGCCTTCGTTCAGCGTGCCTTCAACCGCCCACACGCGACGCAATTCCCAACGAATGAAATCGGGGTTGGGCACACCGGGCTTGAGCAGGTCCGCATACTTGACCGTCTTGCCATGCACCTTGTAGCCATTGGCCGGCACAAACATCTCGCGCTTGCCCAGCAGCTTCCAGTTATAGCGTTCGGGCGAACCGTTGAACATGCGGTCGGAGTCGATTGTCATCTTGCCACCGGTTCCGGCCAGGGGTTGGTCGAAACCGTACTCGGGCACCTGGCGAACGCGGCGAGTGCCAGGGTCATAGCTCCAGGCCAGGCGCTTGCCCTTGGCAAAGTTCACCGGCTCTTCCGATACCGAGACACCGCCCTTGTCACGCTCGGGCAGCATGGTGACATTTCGGCTGTAAGCCATGACGCCTTCGAGCGGCTGGCCGATGATGGACGTGCCGTTGACCAAGCCCAGATTGGTGTTGCGCGCGCGGCCCCAGGAGATGGTTCCGTTGGAGAGCACATTGGCCATTTCACGCACGCTGTCTTCGTTGAAGGCACGGTAAGGGAAGGTGTTGTTGGCCAGCGCTTCGTTGCCGTCCTTGGGCATGGGGAACGGAACTGCTCCCTTGACGGCACCCTTGATACCCAAACCGCTATCAGAGATTTCTGAATTCAGCGCATTCTTCTTAGCCGCATCACAAACGTAGTCGGGATAGCGGAAATCGCGGTGACCGGGATACACATCCATGCGGAAGGATTTGGGGAACTTCGCAAACAAGGCCTTTTGACCGTCCGACAATTTTGCCGCGTACTGCGCAACGTTTTCAGGGGTAATGCTGTACAACGGCTTTTCGCCAGCATACGGATCCACCGGATGTTGGCCCACGTGTTTTGTATACGCAATGCCGGGTGGAGTACCCAACCATTTGCCTGAAAATTCTGGGATGCTGCCATCCTTGTTGGCAGTCTTTTCAGCGCCTACGCAAGTCAGATCTTTGCCCAGTTTGTCCGCCTCAGCGGCAGGCACCTTGGCCCATGCGGCAGTGGCCATCGCCAGGCTGATGGCCAGAGCGGCAGTCGCCGTGTTCCCTACTCGTTTAATCATCGAAGTCTCCTTGTCATTCATGAATTTCGGCCAGTGCGCCACGGTCCGTGGCAATCGATTCGGTAGGCTAGCGAGGCGACTGCTGCGCAGATCACACGAATTCGATAATTGAATTGTTGGCGTTTGTCTCGCTTCGCTCATCGTCTATTTAGACTAATGGCGTACCCGAGTACGGATATTTATTCCGGCCGCGAAAACTCCCGCTTGAGTATCGACTTGAGCAGCTTGCCTGTGGGATTGCGAGGCAATGGATCGCTGCGCACATACACGCGCACAGGCACCTTGTAAGCGGCGAGACGGCCGGCCACAAAGGCCTGCACAGCTGCAGCATCCATATCAAAACCAGGCGCCAATACAACCGCGGCCACCACCGCCTCACCCGTTATCTCGTCGGCCTGTGAAAATACTGCAGCCTCGATAACTTGAGGATGTTGCAGCAGGCACGATTCCACCTCGGCGGCGGCAATTTTTTCGCCGCTGCGGTTGATCACATCTTTGATGCGATCAACCACGTGCAGGAAGCCATCGGCATCGAGCAGACCCACATCGCCTGAGCGGAACCAGGAGTCCTGCAGGGCTTGCGCTGTGGCCTCGGGCTGGCCCCAATAGCCCTCCATCACGGTGACGCCGCGCAGCCAAATTTCACCAGGTTCGCCCGCCGGCAGATCATGGCCCTGCGGGTCCACAATGCGTATTTCGACGATGGGCGAGGTAGGCCCGGCCGTTGCCGGGCGCAACTGGAACAAAGTGCCGGAAGCGGCCGCGCCCACGCCATTGGTTTCGGTCAGGCCAAAGCCGATGCCCGAGAGCGAATCGGCGCGCCGCGTCAGCACGTCATCAATCAGGCGCTGCGACAAACCCGCACCGCCAAAACCCAGCCCACCCAGCGTGCCGGTGATGGCCGGATCATCGAACGCAACGTGGCGCAACAGCTGCTGAACCATGGCCGGTGCGCCGTTGAATTGCGTGACCCGCTCGGCCTGTATCAGCGCCAGTGCCGCAACCGGATCCCAGCGGTGCATCAGAACTAATCGGCGGCCGTGGCGCAGCGCAGTGAGCAACTGCGCGTGCAAACCGCTGACATGGAACAGTGGCACCGCAGACAGCGTGGTGGGCTGCAGGCCACGCGCCATGATGACAGCCAGCGCCTCGGGCGAGGTGATGGCTGAGATAGCGCCGATGTAATCAATGTTGAACAAGGCCTGGCATACCGCACGCTGATTGGACAACACGCCCTTGGCCTGGCTGGTGGCGCCGGAGGTAAAGAGAATCAGCGCCGGGTCCTGGGCCGTCAATGCAGGGGGCTGCACTTCCGGTGCTCCGGTTTTGATCAATGCCGGCCATTCATATTTGCCACCCGCCGCATCCACCACGATGGCCTGGCATTGCAGTGCTGCCAGGTCAGATGCCACGCGCTGGTGGCGTTCGTGATCGCAGATCAGCCAACCCGGCTTCACGCTTTGCAGGTTGGCCAGCAACTCGTCGCGCAAGCCAAAGCTGTTCAAGGGCGCCGGCACGGCACCAATCAGGGCCACCGCCGCAAACGCCACGGCCCACTCCGGACGGTTACGCATGGCGATCGCCACGCGGTCTCCTGTACACAGACCGTGTTCAGCCTGCAAACGTCCGGCCAGAGCATCTACCGCGGCAAAAAAACGCTCGAAGGTCCAGCGGTCGTTCTGGTAAACCATGAACTCTTTCGGGCCATGGGACCGCCCCGCATTGATCAGGGCGGGCAGGTTGGTAAATGCGTTTCGATAGGCTGGTAGCGACTGTTCGCCCCACTGCACTCTTTTCAGCTCAAACGGAGCACCTGGCCCGGTAAGTTGGGCACGGGCTGTGGCAGCCAGCGACAGCAGGGCCTGCTCTGCGCTTACGCCATTCGTTTGGGAATCGGTAATGGCCATTAAAAACCCCTTAACTGTGCGTAGCGATCGCGGTGGAAGATTCCGTCACCCAGTGTGTGCTGCAGCATGCGCGCCCGTTTAACAAACAGGCCCAAGTCAAACTCATCGGTAACCCCTATGCCGCCATGCAGTTGCACGGCTTCGTTGAGCACCTTCTCGCACATATCCGAGGCGCGCGCCTTGGCAATGCTTGCCAGTATGGGCAGGTCGGCAGCATCCGAATCGATAGCTGCCAGCGCCGCACGCACACAACTCTCCAGCAGCTCCAACTCAACGTACAGGCGTGCCACCCGGTGCTGCAAGGCTTGAAAGCTGCCGATCACCACGTCGAACTGGACACGCTCCTTCAAATACGACACCGTGCGTTCAAACGCTTCGCGAGTCAGACCCATCGCTTCAGCGGCCAGGCAAATGCGTGCACGGTCCAGGGCTGCGTCCAGAGACAACGCCGCATCGTCAGCGGCGCACAATCGCCTGTCATCTGCCACACGCACACCCTGAAACTGAACGCGCGCACTGTTGCGGCTATCGACCATACGGATGCGCTGCAGCGAGACGCCATGGTCTGTCGCGTCGACCACAAACAGGCCCAGGCTTTGGTCCTCCAGACATGCCGTGACGATCAGTTGCTGCGCACCCACTGCGTCCAGCACAAACCATTTCTCGCCATCCAGCACCCAGGCATCGCCCTCGCGACGGGCGCGGGTATGCACCGGGCGGGGCGTGTGGCGGCCACTTTCTTCCAGCGCCAGAGCAAAGCGCTGCGTGCCATCCATCAGGACCGGCAACCAACGCGCCTGTTGTCCGGCGCTGGCACTGCGCAGCAGCAACTCGCCACACAGCACTACCTGGGACAGCAGCGGCAGGGCCGAAAGGTTACGGCCCATCAACTCAAACACGGTGCCCAGGCCGGCATAGCCCACGCCCAGTCCGCCACGATCCTCGGGGAAAACAGCGGCAAGCCAGCCCAGCTCAATCGCCTGCTTCCACACCGTCTGCTCATAGCCGAGAGCCACATCGCCATCACGCAGATGGCGCTGTAGTGACACCGGGGCTTGCCCCTGCAGAAAGTCGCGCGCACTGTCGCGCAACATGCTTTGCTCTTCACTCAATAAGAAAGTCATCTCGGTCTCTATTCTTTATAAGAAGTGCGCATCAACCCGGCAAGCCCAGCACGCGCTTGGCAATGATGTTGAGTTGAATTTCGGAGCTGCCGCCGGCAATCGTGTAGCTCTTGGACAGCAGCCAGCTGCGGCAAATGTCATGCTCGCCGGTGCTAAATTCATCACCCTGCCAGCTTAAAGACCGCTGAGCCAGCACCTGTGTCAGCAGCTCGTACTTGGCAACTTCCTGCTCGGTCTGCAGCAGCTTCATGATGGAAGCCGGGCCACTGATGTCCTGCCCCGCCATGGCCTGCTCCTTGACCCGCACATGCGTCAGGCCAAAGGCTTGTGCATCCATCAGGCAAGCTGCCAGCCGGTCGCGCAGCACGGCGGCCTGCGCCGAGCCCGACCCGGCCTGTTCGGCCTGCAAATAGGGCCGCGCCACGGCCAGCGCATCATGCGACGGTGCGCCACCCTCGGTGAACTTGGACATGGCAGCACGCTCGTGCTGCAACAGCTTTTTGCCCACGCCCCAGCCTTCGCCCACGGTACCCAGCACCTGGCGCACCGGGGTTGTGACATTGTCAAAAAAGACCTGGCAAAAGCCCGACTTGCCACCGATCAGCTCAATCGGTTTGACCGTGATGCCTGGGCTCTTCATGTCGATCAGCATGAAGCTAATGCCCTGCTGCTTGCGCGCGCTGGCATCGGTGCGCACCAGGGCATACATCCAGTCGGCCTTGTCGGCGTCCGAGGTCCAGATCTTGGAGCCGTTGATGATGTAGTGGTCACCCGCCACATCCAGTTTGGCCGCGGTTTTCAGGCTGGCCAGGTCGGAGCCGGCGTTGGGTTCCGAAAATCCCTGGCACCAGCGCCTGCTGCCCTGCATCATCGGAATCAGGTGTTCGCGCTTTTGTGCATCGGTGCCCAGTTCCAGCAGCACCGGCCCCAGCATCCAGATGCCCAGGTTGTATTGCGGCTGCCGACAGCCCAGACGGGCCATTTCTTCTTCCACGATGCGGGTCTGGCGTGCATTCAGACCGCCACCGCCAAGCTCTTTTGGCCAACCCGGCGCAAACCAGCCACGCTCGCGCATGCGCTCAAACCACAGGCGCTGATCTTCATTGGCAAACACCAGCTGTGAGCCGCCCCACACCATCTCAGCAGAGGTTATCGGTGTACGCAGGCTGACCGGGCAATTGGCCTGCAGCCATTGCGCCGTCTCGGCGCGAAAGGTATCGTTATTCGTCAATTGAAACTCCCATGGGGTGGTGACATCAAACTGAAACGATGACAACCGTCATCGTCCAGCACCCGGCTAATCAATCCCTCGTAACGCAGCCACGACAAATGGGCAAGGGTTTCACCCAGGCCCATGAGTTCATCCATAGCATGACGCAACTTGGGGAACTGCACTTGCATCAAATCAAATGCCGTAGCGGATCTGCGCTGACCCAGTTCGGCACGCAACAACTCAAATTGTTGCCGATGGTGGGCGTGCAATTCCTCAACCCGCGCGTGTAGACCGCGAAACACACTTTGGTGCGAGGGCAGCACCAGGGTGTCGGCAGCCAGCTGGTCCAGCCGGTCCAGCGATGCCAGCCACAGCTGCAGCGGATTGGCTTCGGGTTCAATCGGCGAGACCAGCACGTTGGAGCTGATGCGCGGCAGCAACTGGTCACCGGCAATGAGAATGCGGTCGGTTGCGTTGTACAGGCAGGCATGCTCGGGCGAATGCCCCTCTCCAATCACCACCTGCCAGTCGCGCGTGCCGATGGTCAGCACTTCGCCCGAACGCAGGCGCTGGTAACAGGACGGAACCGGCGGCATAAAGGGGTCACGGCGCAGGGCTGCATACATCTTCTGCGTCTGTGCCTCGTCCATGCCCGCGCGCTGGTAAAAATCCAGCAGCGTCAATGGCAGCGGGTCGGGCGGCGGCCCCATCAGACCCCGCAACATGAAGTACTCGCCATAGGTCATGAGCAGCGGAATCTGGTAGCGCTCGCACAGCCAGGCGGCCACACCGGCATGGTCGTAATGGCAGTGGGTGCACACCAAGCGCTTGACGGGCAACCCATCCAACCGTGTGGCAACAATCAGCTCCCACAGTTCACGCGTGCGCTCCAGATTCAGCCCGGTGTCCACCAGGGTCCAGCCATCGTCCTCACGCAGCAGATAGACATTGATATGGTCCAGCGCCATCGGCATGGGCATGCGTGCCCACAAAATTCCGGGAGCCACTTCCACCACCATGCCATCAGCTGCAGGTGCCTCAAAGGGGTAGTCCAGTGTCACTGAAGCGCGCAAGCGGGACGCTGATGGCGAGCTAGCCACCGAGCGCCTTTGCCATCGCCTGCGGAGTGATTGGCACATAGCTTCCGGCCGTATCGTCACGCACAAAGAGTGGGTCCTTCACCAGGCTGACATCAAAGCCCTCGCGCTGCAAATCCACCTTGCGCAGCTTGTAGTTACCCGTCATGTCGGCCTTGGCCGACAGGCGCACAAACAGAGGCGCCGCATAGCGTGGCAGACGATTTGTGGCCAGGGTCCAGAAGGCGACCGGATCAAACGCCGCACCCTGCAGCAAAACCAATGCCGCCATGCCGGCGCGCCCCTCTTGGCCCGGCACCTGCACGCCATAAATAGTCAACGCTTCCAGGCCGGAGAAATCGCCCAGCGCGTCGGCCACTTCAGCCGTGGACACGTTCTCGCTCTTCCAGCGGTAGGTGTCGCCAATGCGGTCTACAAACCAGCAATAGCCATCGGCATCGCAACGCAGCAGATCGCCCGACGACCACCACGCGTCGCCTTCCCTAAAGACATTGCGCAGAATTTTTTTCTCGGTGGCATCCGCCGAGGTGTAGCCCTCAAAGCGGCCCGCCACCACATCCGGAAAATCGTAAATCATGCCAATGGCCTCACCGGGCTCGTCCACACCCGCCAGTTGCATGAAGCCATCGGCATCGCGCGGATGAACATCGGTGCCAATGTCGTAGCGCACCAGACGCAGATTGGTTTTTTCCCAGAAGGGCACGCGCCCGCAGGAGCCAATGCGGTTGTCCAGATTCAGGGTGCTGGTGTTGGACTCCGTGGAGCCCCAGCTTTCAAAAATCTGCATCTCGCCAAAGCGCTCCACCCACTGCGCCCATATCTCGGGAGTCAGGCCGGTGCCCGACATCTTGCGCAAGGTGTGCTGCCTGTCATCGCTGGCAGGCGGTGCACTCAGCAGGAAGCGGCAAATCTCGCCCACATACTGGGCCATGGTCACCCGGTAGCGGCGCACGTCACTCCAGAATTCACTGCGGCTGAACTTGCGCCGCACAGCCAGACTGGCACCGGACGTCAGTGCGGTGGAGGTGGCCGACATCGAGGCCGCGCCGTGATAGAGCGGCAAAAAACAATAGAAGCAGTCTTGCGGAACAATCTCCCAAATCGCCTGCATGCCGGCACCTGCCATCAACCAGCGCGCATGGCTGATCACCGCCGCCTTGGGCAAACCTGTGGTCCCCGAGGTAAAGATGTACTGGGCCGTGTCACCCGCCACCAGACCGGCACGCCACTCGACCGGAGGGTTGTGTTTTGCCGCCCGGTCCACATGCGCACTCAGGTCCAGCGAACACAGCGCGCTTTGATTCGCCTCGGCCAGGCGCTGCGGATCGGGCCAGAGCCAGTAGCGCAGCTGCGCCGGCAGCTCGCTGGTGGCAGTGAAGTGCGGCAAACATTCCTCGCCCACGATGACGGTCTTGGCGGCGGTCACCTCCATCGCATGCTGTAAGGCCCGGCCGGTGACGTTGGTGTTCAAGAAAGCCACGACCGCTCCCAGCTTGGACAAGCCAAACCAGGCGAAGAAAAAGGCCGGCCGGTTCTCCATGGCCAGCGCCACCACATCGCCCTTGCGCACGCCAAGCGCGTAGGCCGCATGGGCCACCTGGTTCACGCTCTGGTTGAACTCGGCGTAAGTCCATTTTTGCTCGCCGAAGTAGATGCAGGGCCGTTCGCCAAAACACTGCACAGACTCTTCCAGCCGATCAGCCGTCGTGTAGGGGCTGGAAGCCTTGAACTGCGTGCCGACAGGGGCCCGGCGGTCCAGCCGGGCCTGTGTCACTTCACGCGAAACGATGGGTACTGTCGTCACGGGGTCTCCCTCATTCTTTTTTTGTTGCGATGCCTCAGCGCACGGGCTTGGGCATGCCCAATCCGAACTGAGCGATCAACTCACGCTGAATTTCATTGGTGCCGCCACCAAAAGTATTGATAGGCCAGGAGCGGATTTCGTATTCCAGCTCACCCATCAGAAAGGCGGCGCTGGAGCCGGAACGCACCAGCGCGCTGCTGCCGACAATGTCCATCAGACGGCGCAGGATCTCAATCACGCTTTCGGAGCCGTACACCTTGGTGGTTGAAGCCAGTGCCACATCCATGCCACCCGCTTCAAGGTCGGCAGCGATGCGGAAATTGATCAGACGCATGGCCTCCATGCGGGTGTAACACTCGGCCAATGCGCGCCGCACCCAAGGTTGATCGATCGCACGGCGTCCCTGCTCGTCGCGCGCCTTGGCCCATAGCAGCACCTTGCGAAAGGGGGCAAAAACCTTGTCGGACCACGAGCCCAAACCCAGACGCTCGTGGTTGAGTTGCGAGGTGATCAGCTTCCAGCCACCATGCAGACCACCCACCAGGCGGTGCGCCGGCACTTCCACGTTGTCGTAGTAGGTAGCTGCGGTGACATTGCCCACGGTATGGATCAGGGTGTGCGAAAAACCCTTTGCCGCAGTGTCGGCAATCAGAATCGAAATGCCCTTATGGCGCGCCAGTTCGGGGCTGCTGCGCACAGCCAGCCAGATGTGGTCGGCCGCCTCAACGCCCGAGGTCCAGAGCTTGTTGCCGTTGACCATAAAGTGACCCGTCTGCAAATCGCCTTCAAGGCGGGCCTGTGTTTTCAGAGTGGCCAGATCCGAACCCGCCTGGGGTTCGGAATAGCCAATCGCAAAAATGGTTTCACCCGCTGCAATGCCGGGCAGGAATTCGGCCTTTTGCCGGTCCGTGCCATGCTCCATCAGCGCCGGACCGACCGTGCTGATGGTCACAAAGGGCAGCGGTGCACCGGCAATGTTGGCCTCTTCAAAAAAGATCAACTGCTCCGTGGCGCTCAAACCCTGTCCGCCGTGGGCCTTGGGCCAGCCAACGGCCAGCCAGCCGTCGCGCCCCATCTGGCGTATGGTCTGGCGGAACTCGTCGCCGCTCTCGGCACCGCGCAGCCGCTGGCGCAACTCGGGTGTCATCAGCGCATTGAAATAGTCACGCACCTGCAGGCGCAGGCGATGCTGTTCGGGGGTCAGGTCAATGAACATGGCTTCTCGTTGTTAGGGTTCAGGCATTGCCCAGAATCAAACCGCTGGTGGGCACACCGGTACCCGCGGTGACCAGCACGTTGTGCACGCCACCCACCTGGTTGACGGCATCACCACGCACCTGGCGCACACCTTCGGCGATGCCGTTCATGCCGTGGATGTAGGCCTCGCCGAGCTGTCCGCCATGCGGATTGATGGGCAGGCTGCCACCACGCGCATGCTTTCCAGCGCGGATGAAATCCTTGGCCTCGCCGCGTTTGACGAAACCGAACTCTTCGAGTTGCGGCAGCACAAAGGGCGTGAAGTGGTCATAGATCACTGCTGTCTGAATATCGTCCGGAGTCAACCCGCTTTGCTGCCAGAGCTGCTTGGCCACCAGCCCCATTTCCGGCAGGCCGGTGATGTCCTGGCGGTAATACGAGGTCATGATCTGCTGGCCGTCGCTGATGCCCTGCGCCGCGCCTTTGATGATGACGGGCTTGCGCTTAAGGTCGCGTGCGCGCTCGGTGGAGGTAATGACCATGGCCACCGCGCCATCTGACTCCTGGCAGCAATCCAGCAGGTGCAGGGGTTCGCAAATCCAGCGCGAGGCCTGATGCTCTTCCAGCGTGATCGGCTTGCCATAGAAAAAGGCTGCCGGATTGGTAGCCGCAAAGTCGCGCACGGCCACGGCCACGCGTCCGAAGTCTTCACTGGTCGCGCCAAAGGCATGCATGTAGCGCCGGGCAAACATGCCGACCCAGGCGGCCGGTGTGTGAAAACCGTGTGGCATGTACCAGCCGTAGTTCACATTCTCGAACAGCGGCGAGTCGCCGAAGCCGTAGTTGCCATTACCGAAGCGGTACCAGCTGCGCTCATTCATGGCGCGATACACCACGACGGTCTTGGCAATGCCGGTGGCCACGGCCATGGCTGCGTGCAGAACCGGAGCGCAGGCTGCACCCCCGCCATGCGGCACCTGGGAAAAGAAGCTGACGTTCTTGGCGCCGAGCAGACGTGCAATCTCGTACTCGGGCACCTTGTCCACCGAGTAGGAGGAGAAGCCATCCACCTCGCTGGGGTCAATGCCTGCATCGGCCAGCGCCTGCAGCGTGGCCTCCATGGCCAGGCGCACTTCGGTGCGCCCGGAGCGCTTGGAAAACTCGGTTGCACCCAGGCCCACAATGGAGGCGCGGCCGGAAATATTCATATCAGTCATGGGTTTAAAACTCCTGGCGCTGCATCAGGGCAGGCGGACACGCACGGTGCCGCTGACGTGGTTACCCATGGAGTTCTTGCCCATGAGCAAGACTTCCACCGTGCGGTCTTCGGCGCGCTTGTCGCTGACCGCGCCGCTAAAGGTCATGGTGTCCCCGGGGTAATTGGGGGCACCCAGTTTGATTTTCAGATCACACAGGCGCGCCGCCGAGCCGGTCCAGCTTTCTATAAAGCGCTGCACCAGGCCATTGGTCGTCAGAATATTCATGAAGATATGGGGCGAGCCCAGTGCGCGCGCGGCTTCCAGATCGTGGTGACCAGGAAAGTAATCGCGCGTAGCGATGGCGCCACCGGCAATCAGCGGCACGGTAATCGGCACAGCCAGCACAGGCAGTTCTTCGCCCGGCTGCACATCGTCAAAGCTGCGTATCATGGAGGGTGTCCTCAGCAAAGTCATATTTCCAACCCAGGTTGTCGTTGTCGGCCAACCAGTCGCCCAAACGCGCCAGTTGGTGTTCGGTGCCGCCTAGCACAGCATTCAGTGCGCGACTCCAGTAAAGAAAGCGGTGAATGGGGTAGCTGATGTCCACGCCGATACCGCCGTGCACGTGCTGTGCCATGTGACCCACGCGATGACCTGCATCATTGGCGAGGGCGCGTGTGGCCCAGGCCTGCGGCGCAGCGCCAAGACCCGCATCCAGCCGGTACACCAGTTGCCAGACCGAGGTGCGCAGCGCCTCCAGCGCAATGTGACCATCGGCCATCTGACCGGCCACCAACTGGAAGCTGCCGATGACGCGATCAAACTGCTTGCGCTCGCTGACATAGTCCACCGTGCGACGCAACTGCTGATACGTCACGCCCATTTGCAATGCCGCCAGACAGGCTATGGCACGCGGCTCTATCCAGCCAACAGCGGCCGGTGCCAGTACAGCTTCGGGGCTAAGTTCGATGCAGTCAAAGTACAAATCCGCCACGCCCAGATGGTGTTGGGTGATGCCTTCCACCCGCCGAACGCCGGGCTGCTGCAAAGACACGAGGACCAGACGCAGACCCCCTTCGGCATCGTCTTCCAGTGCTGCGGTGAGCAGTGCGTGCGATGCCAACTGGCCCAGTGCTACCGCAGGGGCTGCACCGTTCAATTGCCAACCGGTGGCGCTGTAGCGAAGCCGCAAAGTGGCGGCACCGGTTGCAGACAAAGCGCTCAATGACAACGCCAGTGGCGAGCCGGCAAGCGCCTGCTCCAGTACCGGCTGACGCAGTGCCGGCGGAGTAAAACGCGCCAGCGTGGCAGCGGCCAGTTGCTGTTCCCACAACGGCACCAGCGCCAGTGCGCGGCCCTGCTGCTCCAGCACCGCCATCAGTTCGGTCATGCCCAGACCGAGACCGCCATCGGCCTCCGGCACCAGTATGCTGTGCAGTCCGGTCGCTACGCACTGCTCCCACAGTGCACGCATAAAGGGTTGATCAGAAGCATCGTGTGCACGCAGCGCATCGTCACCGCAAAAGTCAGTAAACAGTTGATGCGCAGTTTCGGCGAAGGCGCGCTGGTCTTCATTCAGTTGAAAGTCCATCGCTCCTCCTCAAGCCACGGTCGCCGTGGCGGATGCCAAGCGGAACTGCGGCAGCACCAGATCACCATCAAAGCTGTTGAATACAACTTCCACCGCTTGCCCGATCTGCACCTCGGCAGGCTTCAAACCCACCAGTTGGGCCACCAGGCGGGTGCCCTCTTCCAACTCAATCAGACCGATCGGGTTGGGATGGTCAAAGGGCGGCACCTCGGGGTAATGCATCACCACAAAGGAATACACCGTGCCCCGGCCCGAGGCCTGCAGCGTGTCCCATTCAAACGAATGGCAGCTAGGGCAGACCGGCCCGGGTGGATGGCGCAGGCTGCCACACGCCTTGCAACGCTGGATCAGCAGCTTGCCCTCGCGCACACCATCCCAGAAAAAGCGCGTGTCGTCGCTGATACCGGGCGGTGGACGACGTGGCGTCGGCGCGGCAGCTTTTTCCGGCTGTTGGGCGGGAGCGGTTGCTTGCGCGGCGCGGAACTTGAAGACGCGAAACAGCAGTTGTCCAACAGGCTCGTCCGGCTGACCACCGTCCTGTTGAGAAAAATAGCTCATCACAAGCGTGACAAAAAAGCCGGTGCCCAGCCCGGTGGTTTTCTCTTCGCCAATGCTGTCCAGCCGTGTGGTGTAGTAAAGCCGCTCACCTACGCGCACATCTCGCGCAAAGGTTAGCTCCGAGTTGACCGCCACGACGGATGGGTAACCGTGCGCCTCAATCAACTTAAGCGCCTCATAGGGGTTCTCGGTGGTGGAGCCGGGCGGGTAGTTATTCGCCACTGGGCCTTCCATGCACCACACCTGCAGCATGGCCGGTGGCGCAATCACTTGCCCGCTGTCATCCGTCGGCACCGCCACGCCCATGATTTCGCACCACTGCCGGATCATGGGGGCGTTCACCGCATCCCAGGCATAGACCCGCCCGTATTCCTTGCCCACCAGGGCCCGGATTTCTGTCATCCACTCGTGCTCAGCCAAGACTTGCTCCTTGAAAATTGGGGGACTGCATGGGATCAGGCCTTTCCAGCCTTTGCCGCATCCAGAAATGCCGGCTTTTCGCCACCGCCATGCAACAAAAGATTGGTGCCACTAAGGTAGGCCGCGCGTGGCGATGCAACAAACAGGCAGGCCTGCGCCACGTCATCCGGCTCGGCCATGCGGCCCAGCGGAATAGTGGCGCCGACTGCGGCAATGCCGTCGGCGTCGCCATAGTGCAAGGCCGATTGCTCGGTGCGCACCAGTCCGGGGCTGACCGCCACCACGCGCACCTTGGGTGCCCACTCCACCGCCAGCGACGTTGCCAGACTCAGCACGGCGGCCTTGGCGGCGCCATAGGCGGCAGTGCCGGGCGAGGGCCGCATTGCGCTGACGCTGCCAATGAAAACGATGACACCGCCTGCCGGCTGCTGCTGCATGGCCGCGTTGGCAGCCTGTGCGGTGTGCAGCGCGGCGGTCAGATTGAGGCGGATCACGCCCTCGTGGAAACGCGGTGACACGGTGGCGGCATCCACCGCCGGACTACCGCCGGCGCTGTGCACCAGCACGTCGAGTCGGCCATGGCGCTGCACAATGCCCTGCACCAGCGCGCGCACGGCCTCGGCCTCGCGCACATCACAGGCCAGGCATTCGGCAGTGCGCCCCTGGTAGATTGGCGCGGCATCGGGCAGGCTGCGACCGCAGACCACCACGGTGGCACCGGCGGCGAGAAAGCCCTCGGCAATGCTGCGGCCTATGCCTTTGGTGCCACCGGTGACCAGCACCACTTGGCTTTGAAAATCGGAAATGGGGTTCATGGCATTGAATTTACGGACACCGCCCTTTACCCGATACGTCCGAAAGGACGATGTAGCCAAAGTCTGTGCGACCGAAGATGGACCTGCCCCACCAATCCCAGAGCCCACCATGTCCGACCCCACCTCTGCGCCCGGCGCCGCCGCGGCAACCGCACCCGAATTGCTGCTGGAGCGCCCCAGCGAGGGCGTGGCCCTGCTGCGCATGAACCGGCCCGACGCCGCCAATGCGCTGAGCCTGACGCTGCAGGCCAGCCTGGCCCAGGCCTTTACCGCCCTGTCAGCCGATGACAGCGTGCGCGTGATCGTGCTGACCGGCGGCGAACAGGTGTTTGCCGCCGGTGGCGACATAAAGAGTATGGACGGCTGCGGCGCCATCGAGATCATGAAACGCCACACCGAGCGTGTGTGGGCACCAATCGAGCGCTGCCCCAAGCCGGTGATAGCCGCCGTGTGCGGCTTTGCCTATGGCGGCGGCGCCGAGTTGGCCATGCACTGCGACATCATCCTGGCCGGTGAAGGGGCCAGCTTCTCGCAGCCCGAGATCCGCATCGGCATCATGCCGGGCATCGGTGGCACGCAGCGCCTGCTGCGCGCGGTGGGCAAGTTCAACGCCATGCGCATACTGCTGACCGGTCAGCCGGTGAGCGCGCAGGAGGCCCGCCTGATGGGCCTGGTCAGCCAGGTGTTGCCGGACGCCGAACTACTGCCGGCCGCGCTGAAGATGGCCCGAACAATTGCCGCCATGCCACCGCTGGCGGCGCAACAGATCAAGGAAGTGGTGCTGGCCGGTGCCGACGCCTCACTGGAAGCCGCCCTGATGCTGGAACGCAAGGCCAACCAGCTGCTGTTTGCCACGCATGACCAGAAGGAGGGCATGCAGGCCTTTATCGAGAAACGCAAGCCGGTGTTTGTGGGGCGCTAAAGCGCGGGACGAATTTGCTGCTGGGTCGGCATGAGCATGAACACAGCTTGGCGCAAAACCTGACGAAGTTATGTGCAGCTTTGATTTGGAAGCGCAAGAACTGCGGTCCAGGACCAGGGCTTGCGGTGATGAAGGTCGCCAGGGGAGCAGCCCGCTCTGGCTAGGGGACCTGATGGCTTTGCCGTGAGGCGGAGTGAACTTCCGCAAACTCGAAACCACCGAACTGCCATGAACGGTATTGGGTACTGAAACTACGTCTCCGACCATCTGAAAACACTAGGGCCCCCGGATAGCGGAGGGAGACAAATTCCCGCCATCCGTCGATGGATGTATCAAACTCCATCATCCTGACTGGAAGGCACCGTATTCATCCGCCCCCTCGGTTCTGAATATGCCGCTTGGCACCAGCAAGTTATGTCTGAAATCGGGGCAGCACATCAATATTCCGGTTCCCTGTCGATCTTGGCCAGGGAGGCATTGAATCCGCAACGAGGCGCAGAGGCGAGGACAAATTCCTGGTACCGACAGAAGCGCCCGTCTAGGTGCTGGTCAATTTCGTCCTGAGCATAATCTAGTGCGTGGGCGCATGAAAAACCACTAGCGGCAGCCCTAGCCATAGCGGCGTCAGCGTCATCGACGCCAAAATAGACATTTATGATGCCTTCACCTTTTTGAGCTAGAAACTGTGAAACCGCACTATCGTGCTCCCGTCCGGGCATGGGAGAACAAAGTTCGATGCCGGCGTCCCAGGCAATGGAAACATGGATGCCAAAAGGCGCTCCCGACCAATGAGCATCATTGAATGTTGCTCCCAGCATATCGGCATAAAGCCTCTTGGATTCCTCAAGATTTCTAACGGCTAATACGATTCGGTTAATGCCTCGAAGTCCCATCATTTCTTCCTCAGTAGATTGTTCTGTTAATCAGTAGATTCTCTGTTCAATCACGAACTTCAACAGCATCAACATTCTGCTGCGACGATGCCCCGGATACTTGACTCAGCGAGCACCTAATAGTCCGTCAAATTGACTAAGCAAATTGCCATTGGGGGTGGTCGATGGCGGGCTTCATCAATGAATGACCGCATTGCGGACCAGCGCATGAACGTCCCGAGTTGGCTGAAGGCCGGTGCCCACTGTGACAAATGGCTTGCCACATCGCTGCCTTCAGATTCCTTGGTGGCAACTGCCGCTTTGGCTCAGGCAAATCGCAAATCTCTACTTCCCGTAACGCGGCATACCAGTTATCCCAAGTGCGCATTTTTGGTTCCCAACCTTGAAGATTCAGGACACATAACTTTGCTTGCGAGAGTAGTAAGTCATTGAATCTTATGGCTCCTATATGAACCAGTGACAAGCGTGGGCTAACCAGCCCGCACGTTATCCGCACCAAAGAAGGCCCGCATGTGCACCACCTGCCCGGCCTCGTTGAAGCGAAACACATCAATCGGGTGGATCGTCATACGCTGGCCGTTCATGGCAAAGCTGACGCTAAAGGCAAACGCCGCTTCGGATGCCACGGCACGGATAGCACCTTCCAGCGCCACTTCCAGTTGCATGGCAACCGAGCCGGCATAGAAGGCACGGATCTCGACCAGGCCCTTCTTCGGCGGGCTGCCTACCGGATCTTCCACCACCGCATCCTCGGCATACAGGGCGACAATGGCGTCCAGATCAGCGGCATTGAGGGCGCGCACATAGGCGTGCACGGCAGCATGCATTTTTTCGGGCGTGGGCATGGGCATACTCAGAACTGGGTGGGACGGGTCATGGCATCGATGCCGCCATCGACATACAGCTGGATGCCATGCACAAAGCTGCTAGCCGGGCTTAGGAGAAAGGCGACGGTGGTGGCAATCTCGGACGGGTCGGCACGCCGCGCAATTGGTGCCACAAAGTTCTTGATGGCCTCGCTGAATCGAGGGTCCTGCAGTCCGGCTTGCAGCAGAGGCGTTTCAGTGGCACCGGGCGCCACCGTGTTCAGGCGAACGCCGGCCGCACCCCACGACTTTACGCGCTTGCGCACGGCTACGGTCAGGGCGTTCTTGGAGCCGGCATAGGCCAGGTTGCCGCCTTGGGAAGCTGCTGCTTCGACGATGGCACTGACCTTGGCCTCATCGCCAGCCTCGCATGCCTGTGCCAGCGGGTTCTTGTCCCAGGGCAGGTGCACCGAAGCTACGGAGGAAATAACCACTGCGGCCGGATTTGTTCCCCGAGACAGCGCCGGCAGGAGCGCATCCAGCAGTTCCACCGAACCAAAGTAATTGACTGAGGCGATCAGCGAGGTCGGCACGGTTTGTCCGCCAAGCCCGGCACACAGCACAAGTCCATCCAGCGTGCCGCCGCAGCGCTCCAGCGCCTGCCCGATGACGGCCTGGCGGCCCGCGGCGTTTGACAGGTCGCCCAGAATTTCGGCATTGCGCAGGTCAACGCCAATGACGGTGTGGCCTGCGGCTTGCAGGGCAACTCGGGTGGCTGCGCCAATACCCGAAGCAGAGCCGGTGACGAGGGTTACGGTCATGATGATGTCCTTTTGGGTAAATGGTTGTGCGGGTTCTAAAGGACAGCGGCCAGCTCGGGAACGGCGACAAACAGGTCCGCCTCCAGGCCGTAGTCGGCCACGGAAAATATGGGCGCTTCCGGGTCCTTGTTGATCGCCACGATCACCTTGGAATCCTTCATGCCGGCCAGGTGCTGGATGGCGCCACTGATGCCGGCCGCAATGTACAAAGCAGGTGCCACGATCTTGCCGGTCTGTCCGACCTGCCAGTCGTTGGGGGCGTAACCCGCGTCCACGGCGGCGCGGCTGGCACCCATGGCCGCACCCAGCTTGTCGGCCAGGGGCGTGATGACTTCATTGAATTTTTCGGCACTGCCCAGGGCGCGGCCACCGCTGACGATGATCTTGGCGCTGGTGAGTTCGGGGCGGTCGTTGCGGGCAATCTCAGAACCGAGGAATTGCACGCTGGCAGCAGCTGCCACGGCAGACAGGTTTTCCACAGCTGCGCTGCCACCCGTGGCATGCACGGGATCAAAGCCGGTGGTGCGCACAGTCAGCACCTTGGTGGCATCGGTGGACTGCACCGTGGCGATGGCATTGCCGGCGTAAATGGGGCGCTCGAACGTGTCGGGGCTGATGACCTTGGTGACGTCGCTGACCTGACCGACGTCGAGTTTGGCCGCCACTCGCGGGGCGATATTTTTGCCGGAGGCCGTGGCAGCAAAGACGATGTGGCTGTAGCCGGCGGCAAGCGCCAGCACCTGCGCCGTGACGTTCTCCGCCAGGCCGTGTTCCAGTCCGACCTCGTCGGCGTGAATCACCTTGGCCACGCCAGTGATCTGCGCTGCAGCGGCTGCCGCAGCACCAGCGCTGTGGCCTGCTACCAGCACGTGCACATCGCCACCGCATTGCAGCGCTGCGGCAATGGTGTACAGCGTGGCGGACTTGATGGAGGCGTTGTCGTGTTCAGCAATTACCAGAGACGTCATTCAAATCACCTTCGCTTCATTCTTGAGTTTGTCGACCAGCGCGGCGACATCGGCCACCTTGATACCGGCGCCGCGCACCGGCGGCTCCACCACTTTGAGGGTCTTGATGCGCGGGGCAACTTCGACGCCCAGGTCTTCCGGCTTGAGGGTTTCCAGCGGCTTCTTCTTGGCCTTCATGATGTTGGGCAGGGTCACGTATCGAGGCTCGTTCAGGCGCAAATCGGTGGTGACGATGGCGGGCAGGCTCAAGGCAAGAGATTCGGAGCCTCCATCCACTTCACGCGTGGCTTGCAGCTTGCCATCGATGATGTCCACCTTGCTGGCAAAGGTGGCTTGCGGCCAGTCGCCCAAAGCGGCCAGCATCTGGCCGGTCTGGTTGCAGTCGTCGTCAATCGCCTGCTTACCCAGCATCACCAGGCCCGGCTGTTCCTTGTCGACCAGCGCTTGGAGCAACTTGGCCACGGCCAGCGGTTGCAGTTCAGCGGTGGTTTCAACTAGGATGGCGCGGTCGGCGCCGATAGCCATGGCCGTGCGCAAAGTCTCGGCGCATTGGGCCGGGCCACAGGACACGGCGATGACCTCACTGGCCAGACCTTTTTCCTTTAGGCGCATGGCCTCTTCCACGGCGATTTCGTCAAACGGGTTCATGCTCATTTTGACATTGGCGAGTTCGATGCCGGACTGGTCTGACTTCACACGCACCTTGACGTTGTAATCGACCACGCGCTTGACTGCGACGAGTATTTTCATGGGATTCTTCAATAAACAATGGACTTGGGGCAACTATCGGGCAAGCGCCGGGCGCTTGCAGCGTCCAAACGGACGATGACTGCACGCGCAGGAGCCACACAATCAGCTGAGCCCCCCTCCACCGTAGCAGCGCACCATGAACAATCCATTCTCCCCCCTCTTCCAGAGCGGCCGCATCGGCACACTGGAACTTCGCAACCGCATCGTCATGGCGCCCATGGGTTCCAATTTCGCCGAAACCGACGGCAGTTGTGGCGAGCGCATCCAGGCCTATTACGAGGCGCGCGCCCAAGGCGGCGCAGGCTTACTGACCATGGGCGTGTGCTCGGTGGCCTATCCTCACGGCACCGGCGAGCCGTTTCAGGTGGGCGTGTCGCGCGACGACTTTATTCCCGGCTTGGCCGCACTGGCCGCGCGGGTCCACCGCCACGGCGCCAAAATTGCCATGCAGATCCAGCACAGCGGTAAGAACTCGGCACAAGACCTGGCCCAGGGCCGCGAGGTCTGGCTGCCGTCCCTGCCCAAGGCGCCGCCGGTGAGCGACATGATGGCCGCCATCACGCGCCAGGAACTGTCTACCTTTGTCGGCATAGGCCCGCACAAGCCGCGCATGCGCGTGATGGACCAGGCCGATATCGACCAGATGATCGAATGGTTTGCCGCCGCCGCCCTGCGCGCCAAGCAGGCCGGCTTTGATGCGGTCGAGCTGCACGGTGCCCACAACTACATCCTGGCGGGCTTTCTGTCGCCCTACTACAACCAGCGCGACGACGCCTACGGCGGGCCGTTGGAGAACCGTGCGCGCGTGCTGCTGCAGACCCTGGCGGCCGTCAAAGCCCGCGTGGGCACCGACTTCCCCGTCTGGGTGCGGCTGGACGCCGAAGAGTTGCGCACCCCCGGCGGCATCACCCTGCCGGATGCGATTGCCACAGCCACGCTGTGCGAGGCGGCCGGGGCAGATGCCATCAGCGTCTCGGCCTATGCCATGCTGACCAGTGGCGTGGCGTTTACCGAAGCCCCGATCCCGCAGCAGCCGGGGGCATTTTTGTCCAACGCGGCAGCGGTCAAGCAGGCGCTGACGATTCCGGTGATCGCATCGGGCCGCATCGAGCCCGAGGTGGCGGCCAAGGCCATCGCCCAAGGGCAGCTCGACTATGTGGCCATGGGCCGCAAGATGTTGGCCGACCCGGAGATCCCGATCAAGCTGGAGCGCAATGCACCGGAGACCGTGCGGCCCTGCATCTACTGCTATGCCTGCGTGAGCGAAATCTTTGTCAACCGCCGCGTCAAGTGCGCGGTAAACGCTCTCACCGGCCACGAGTTTGAGGTCGCCATCACTCCCGCGCCATGCCCGAAGCATGTGCTGGTGGTGGGGGGTGGCCCGGCCGGCATGGAGGCCGCGCGCGTGGCCGCCCTGCGTGGCCACCGCGTCACCCTGGTCGAGCGCTCGGACCGGCTGGGTGGCACGCTTTTTTTTGCCGCCCTGGCCTATCCCGAAAACGGCCGCCTGCTGGACTACCTGCAACAGCAGGTGCGTGCGCTGCCGGTACAGGTGCAACTCAACACCGCGGTCGACGCCGCCTATGTGCAACAGCTGCAGCCCGACGCCATCCTGATTGCCAGCGGAGCGCGCCGCGCCGCGCCGGCGATTGCCGGTGCCACCCAAAGCCATGTCTGGAGTGGTGACGAACTGCGCCGCCTGATGACCGGTGACCGCGCCGACGAAATTGCCAAGTCCAAGCTCAATCTGGCCGAGCGCGCCATGTTCAAGGCCGGCGGCATGCTGCGCGTAACCGACAGCACACAGGCACTTCAAAGTCTGTCCAAATTGTGGATGCCCCTAGGCAAGCGCGTGGTCATCGTCGGCGGTGGCCTGGTCGGTCTGGAGCTAGCCGAATTTTTGCTGGCACGTGGTCGCCAGGTCACGGTGCTGGAGCCGGGCGAGCGCGCCGGCGTGGAGCTGTCCATCGTGCGACGCTGGCGCGTGCTGGACGCCGTCAAATCGCATGGCGTGCTGCAACTGCGGGCCCAGGTCAGCGAAATCACCCGCAACGAAGTGCTGTGGACCGACAGGGCCGGTGCCGAACAACGCACAGCGGCCGACTCGGTCGTGCTGGCTATCGGTGCCGAGGCAGATGACGCAGTGGCCGTGGCGCTGGCCGACTGCGGCGTGCCGCTGCGACGCATCGGCGATTGCGCCAGCGTCAACTACATCGAAGGTGCCATGCACGAAGGCAACCGCGCCGGGCGCGAGATTTAAAACGACGCCCGTTGCCGAAATGCGGCAGCGGGTGCGCACTGTGCTTTAGAAGTTCGGCGCCTCCAGGCCGCCATCCACGCCCAGCACCTTGCCGGTGATCCAGCTGGAGGCTGGCGACGACAGAAACAGCACGGCGGCGGCGATATCCTCGGGCTGGCCCAGCCGACCCAGAGGCGTGGTTTTCTCCATGCGCTCGCGTCGCTCGGGGGTCAGGAACGGCGCCAGAGCGTCGGTCAGGATGGTGCCGGGCTCGATGGCGTTAATGCGCACCAGCGGGCCAAAATCCTGCGCCAGGTTGCGCGTTAACTGGTTGAGTGCGGCCTTGGCGGCACCGTAGGCGCTGAAGCTTTTTTGCGCATAGCGTGCGGCCACCGAGCTGATGTTGACCACCGCGCCACCCCCTGCATCGCGCATGGCGGGGATGGTTTTTTGAATCAGCGTGTAGGCCGGCACCACATTCCAGGCCAGCACCCGGACCAGATCATCGCCCGTCATCTTCAGCGGATTGTTCGGGCCAGCGCCACCGGCGTTGTTGATGAGAATGGTGATTTTGCCCAACTCAGCGAGCGTGCGCGCGACCACCGCGTCTTGCGCGGCAGCCTCACTGATGTCGCCGGCCACCGTGATGGCCCGCCGGCCCATTGCGCGGATCTCTCCGGCTACGCTGTCCAGATCGGACTGGGTGCGCGCGCACAACGCGACATCGGCACCGGCACCGGCCAATGCCAGCGCGCAAGCGCGCCCTATGCCCTTGCCCGCACCGGTCACGATGGCCACCTGCCCGTGCATAGAAAACAGCATGCTTGTGTTCATGGGTGCTGACTTCAGGAAGTGATGGCACCACGGATCATCTGCACGAAGTTGTCGCTGTACGGGGGCAACATGCCCCACTCGCGGCGCGGGTCGTGGGCGCCGGCGCTGTAGACGGCACGCGCATGGCTGAACTCCAGAAATCCTTCATGGCCGTGGTAGTGGCCCATGCCGGATGCGCCGACGCCGCCGAAAGGTGCATCGTGCAGGGCCGGGTGCATGGTCACGTCATTGATGGACACACCGCCCGACAGCGTGTGGTCAAGCACCCATTGCTGCTCGGCTGCATCATTGCCAAAGTAGTACAAGGCCAAGGGCCGTTCGCCCGCGTTGAGCTCTGTCACGGCCTCGGACAATTCGCCATAGGTGCGCACCACCAGGGCCGGCCCGAAAATTTCATGACATGCAATCTGGCTTTCCGCAGGCGGATTGACCACCAGACGCAAAGGCATGCGGCGTTGCTCCGCGCCTTCGGCGGTGGGCCAACCACCGGCCATCACCACACGGGCGCCACGTGCACCTGCATCCGCCACATAGGACTCGATGCGGGCGAAATGACGGTCATTCACCACGGGAGTAACGTCTGCGTTGTCAGCAATCGTCGGGTACTGGTCGCTGTAGAACGCCTGCAATCCGGCCAGCAAATCTTCCAGTTGTGAGGTGTGCACCCAGGCCACATCGGGTGACACGCACAGTTGACCCGAGTTGAGGGCCTTGCCCACGGCGATGCGGTCGGCCACATTGCGAATATCGGCACTGCGCCCGATCAACACCGGCGATTTGCCACCCAACTCCAGCGTCACCGGCACCAGGTTTTCAGCGGCAGCCAGCATGACGCGTTTGCCCACGGCGGTGGAGCCTGTAAAGACCAGGTGGTTCCAGGCTTGCTGCGAAAAATCCGCTGCTGCTTCCGGTCCGCCGGTTACCACGGCCAGTTCTTCCGGGGCAAAGGCTTCAGCCACTGCAGTAGCCAGCACATCCGCCGTGCGCGGCGCAATCTCCGAAGGTTTGAGCACGGCCCGGTTGCCCGCCGCCAGTACGCTGGCCAGCGGCGACAAGAGGGTGAACAGCGGCGCATTCCATGTGCCGATGATGCCCACCACTCCCTTGGGCTGGTATTTGACCCAGGCCGTGGCACCAAAATTGTCAAAGGGTGACACGCTGGGCCGGGGCTGGTCGGGCAGCCAGCGCTCGAGGTTGTCGCGCGCATGCTTGAGTGAGGCCAGCGAACCCGCCACGTCATTCATCATCGAGAAGACAGCCGGGCGGCCACCAAAGTCGTCTCCCATCGCTTCACACAAAGCATCGTTGTGTTTGACCAGCAAATCAATCACGCGTTGGAGTCGGTCCCGCCGCTCCGCCACACTGACCTGCCCCTCGTTACGGAAAGCGGTTTGCTGTGCCGCGAGCAGTGCGCGAGCGCTTGAATTGGCAACATGGGTGGACATCTGGACTCCTGAATATTCGGTTGGCATGAGGGACGAAATCGTACCCATGTCATGACATTAGCAGAGCCCACCGGGGTGCACTTCGTCCAAAGGGACGATGGCATCGGCCTTGCGGCATTGCACCATGGCGCATGAACCCGATAAACCCTGTTGTACTGATCACCGGCGCCAGCCGGGGCATTGGCGCCGCCGCCGCCGTCGCCTTTGGCCGGGCCGGCTGGCGTGTGGCGATCACCGCGCGCAGCCTGACCGAAGGGGTGGAGCATGCCCACCAGTTACGCCGACCCGATGGCCGCCTGATGACGGGCAGCCTGGCCAGCACGACCCACGCCGTGGAGGCTACGGGCAGCCCGGTCTTTGCACACACCATGGACCTGATGGACATGGCTTCCATGGACCGCGCACTCGAGGCGGCCCTGGCGCATTTTGGCCGGGTTGACCTGTTGATCAACAACGGGGTCTACCAGGACCGCGAGATGAACGCGCTGCTGCTGGACCTGGAAGATGCGGCCCTGCAACGCACGCTGCAAGGCAATGTGATGGCACCGTTGCATTTGACGCGCCGCCTGCTTCCTGCCTTCATCGCACAGGGCGGCGGACAAGTCATCAACGTCTGCTCCGGTGCCGGTAAAAACGATCCGCCAGTTCCGGCCGACCAGGGTGGCTGGGGCTTTGCCTACGGCGCGTCAAAAGCGGCGCTGGCCCGCCTGGCCGGCTGCATCAACCGCGAGCTCGGCAACCAGGGGCTGCGCGCCTTTAGCGTTAACCCGGGGCTAGTGACCACCGAAGCCGTGCAAGCCACTCTGGGCGACGACGGTGTGCTGGCAAAACGCTACGGTGCGATGCCACCCGAGGCCATTGCACAAGCCCTGCTCTGGCTAGCCACCGACGCGCGCGCGCCGGCACTGGCCAAGAGCCCGGACATGATTGACCTCCAGGTACTGGTAAAGCAGTACGGGTTGGCGTAAGGCCGCACTCGGGAAAGCTGCCCGCAAGAGGCACGATGGGGTCGGTGTCTGCACGGTGGCCACCCTGGCCATTGCAGCCACCACAACAGTGGTGCTGCGGAGATTCGGGTCCGTCGCCGCACTGAGTCGTAGCGACCCATTGCGGTTACACGCTGCGGTTAAGTAGTCGGCAGGAACGCAGCGTTGCACCTCTTGCTAATCCATCCGCCATCCGCTCCAAAACACGCCTGCAACCTCGACCGAGGACCCACATAGCGCCCGCCCTGTCTGCCCGATCTAGTCCAAACAGGGGATGTTTGAAGTGCCGCGCTCCTTGAATATCCATGTCATAAATCACTTTCAAACTGGAGCACACATGGCCACTACCAAAGACTACCGTCTCGGCGAATTCACCTATCCCCGCGGCTGGTTCATGATCGCAGAGTCGATCGAACTCGACACGCACAAGCCCCTGGCTGTGCGCTTCTTCGGCAAAGACTTTGCACTGTATCGCGGGCGCGCCACCGGCAAAGTGGTGCTGCTGGACGCCTATTGCCCGCACATGAAAACCCACCTGGCTGCACCCAACAAAACCAGCTATGTGATTCAGGACGGCCTAGGCACCAACATTGAAGGCGACGGCATCCGCTGCCCGTACCATGCCTGGCGTTTCGGGGCCGACGGCAAGTGCGACGACATCCCGTACCACCAGGGTGAAATTCCGGCTGCAGCCTGCGTCAAGAGCTGGACGGTTCTGGAGAGCCTGGGCGGGGTCTGGGTCTGGCACGACCCTGAAGGTGGCGAGCCCGAGTGGGAACACCCCAGCCTGCCGCAGTGGGACAACCCGCAATGGGTGCGCCCCAAGTGGGACCACCTGGGCATCGTCAACCAGCATCCGCAGGAGCTGGTTGACAACATTTGCGACTACGGCCATCTGAGCCCCATTCACGGTTCCACCGTGGCGCGTTTCGAAAACGAATTCAAGGGAAATAAGGCCACCCAACGCCAGTGCGGCGGTCACCGCACACTGGTCAGCCCGGATGGCGTCAGCGTGGAACTGCACACCATCACCACCTACACCGGGCCTGGTTTGCTGATGTCTGATCTGACCGGCATGTACGAAGCGGTGATGATCATCACGCACACGCCAGTGGACGATGGCACGGCCAAAGTCTGGCACTGCCTGGTGGTGCGCGCAGCAGGCGACAAACCGGTAGCAAGCAAGACCGACGCCATTGCCGCAGCCCAGTTCCAGGAAATGGCACTGACCGCGTTTGTGCAGGACATCGAGGTGTGGAACTTCAAGGAACCCTGCCTCAACGGCCTGTTCATCCCCAGCGACGGCGCTTTCATGAAGGCTCGGATCTGGTACAAGCAGTTCTACAACCCGCGCGCCAAGAAGCAGGATTATCTGGATCAGTGCGAAGGCGTTTATGTGCCGCGAGGCATTCCTGCCTATACCCAATAAACGCAATAACCTGCGACGGCCTGATCAACACAGGCACACAAAAAAAGACCGGCACTGCCGGTCTTTTTTTTGTCCTCTTCAAAGCACTGAAATCAGGGTCGCCGGTGGGTGACCCCGGTGGCCATGAAGACCGAATCCTGCGCCGCACACAACGCGTCAAAATGTGTCGCAGCCGGGTCCTGCAAGTCAGCCGCCTGCAACGCATGACTCAGCGCATCGGCGCTGGTAAACCACCATTCGACGATGGCGTCAAAGTCATAGCCGGGCGGCCGCTCTGCTTCCACTATGTTGAGCACCACACAACTTGCGTCCGGCCAGGCGGCATCGGCCTTCTCCATCGCGCTCTGGAAATGTGCTGACGCCACATTCGGTTGTTTGTGCAGAAAGGCCACCAACACGGCGTCGGCCCGGGACCCCTCACGCAACACCTGCTCACTGGCCACCAGCGTGAAATCGCGCACATAGCGGTCAAAGACACGGGGCTCGTCGGGCCGCATGATGGCCAGTGTTTCAGCGTCACTCCAGATGTCGTCTGCCGCCTGGCGGTCACGTAGCCGCAACAGGTTCACGCCGTCGTAAGCGGTGCTACATCCCGGTGTTGCGTGGGCTAGCAGCCGGGAGCATTGCGTCACCGTCAGCACCTTGTCCTGTACATTGCGGCACTGCCGACCCAAAGCGGAGTGGCCACGCCAGGCTGCGGGAAATTCCTCAGGAGCCAAAGCCGGGTTGCGCCGGGCCAGGTAAATCATTTTCCAGTTCATGCGTAAGGTCTCAGGTGGGTGTGGGTGAAAGTGTGCTGGCTGGCACCGGCGCGCGATTGGCCGCCAGCGCCGGAATATAGGCCCGCCGTGCCCTGGCGAATGCCAGCAACGCGGGTAGCAGCATGGCGAGCATCAGAGCCAGTGCCCAGGCCAGTGAGGCACTGCCGGCCAGCGGCGTCAGCCGGTCACTCAGCCAGCCGGTGAGGATCGGCCCCAGTCCGTTACCGATGATTGAGCCTGCAAGCAGGAGCATGGCGCTGGCCGTAGCGCGCTGTGAGGGCGGCACCACCAGGCTCAGGGCCGCATAGGTGGGAGCCACCCACCAGGTCAGGAAAAAGGCGTACAGCACCACCAATGGCACCGCCGCTGTCAGATTGCCCGCGGGCAGCATCAAATAGGCCAGCCCGGCAGGCAAGGCGGCAGCGACGCCCAGCATGGGCACGCCCATCTGCCAACGCGGATCACGGCGTGTCAGCACGTCGGCTAGTGCGCCGGAAACCAGACCGCCCGCCATGGAAGCAAGCGCAGCAGCACCCGAAACCCAACCCGCCGCGCTCAAACTCAAACCGTGGTAGCGCACCAGCAAAGCAGTGTTCCAGGTACCAAAAGAGTAACCCGCCAGCAGCACGCAGGCTGCCGCCACAATCAACCAGCGGGTGACCGGCGCGCGCCAGATATCCCGCACGGCGGCGGACTGGGACTGTTGTGCGTCCAACGGGTTGTGGCCAGCGCCGCGCTGGGGCTCCTGCACGGTGAGCCAAAGCAGTGTGGTGAGCAACAGGGACACGCACCCCACCGAGGCCAGCGCCACGCGCCAACCATAGGCTTGCGCCACCCAGGAGCCGCCCACCAGCGCCATCAACGCGCCCAGGCTA
The DNA here is from genome assembly GCA_037143475.1 of Burkholderiales bacterium. Taxonomy (GTDB): domain Bacteria; phylum Pseudomonadota; class Gammaproteobacteria; order Burkholderiales; family Burkholderiaceae_C; genus Allorhodoferax. The sequence goes on from JBAWYQ010000001.1 coordinate 61,017, forward strand.
CCGCCACTGGCAAACACGCTCATGGCCCGCGCGCGCTGCGCGGGTGGATACAAGTCAGCCACCATGGATAGCGATGCCGGGTTGCCTCCCGCATCACTGACGGCACCACCGCTGCGCGAGAACAACAACATCCAGAAGCCTGAGGCCGTCGAACCCAGGGCGGCCAGGGCGCCTCCCACACCCCGGCACACCACCACCAGGCTGCGTCGTTCGTGCCGGTCGGCCCAACGCCCAAGCGGCACACCCAACAGGGCAAAAGTCAAGGCAAAGCCCAGGCCGGTGATCAACCCGATCTGCAGGTCCGTCAGATTGAATTCCATTTTGACCGGCTGGGTCAGCACCGCCAGGATCTGGCGATCCATAAAACTGAAAGCCGACAAAGCGGTGAGCAATGCCAGCGTGTAGCGCGGTCTGTGCAGCCCGGGCTCGGACACGCGCTCCGACAAGGAAACATTCATGGTGGGCCAGTCAATTGAATAAGTGATCCATTTTTGGCCGGTACCGGGTTGGCTACATCGTCCGCGCAGACGATGCCAATCTGCATACAGCACGTAAAGTGTCACCACCCCTGCACTTTCCAAATGGAGAATCCCGAATGCACCACCGATATCCACTGACACGCCCCAAGGTAAAGCGCCTGATTGCGGCTTTGACGCTGACACTGGCCGGCGGCACACAGGCCCAGACCAGCGCCGAACTGGACCCGGCGCGCCTCATGCAAGGTTTTCCGCCGCCACCGGCCTACCAGATCCACATTGGCAACTGGCAGCATTACCCGCAAAAGATCTGGTCGTTCCAGCACACACGCGAACTGTTCCCGACCCGGCCCCTGCAAGCCGTGGCGCCTGCGCTCCCGCTGCCCATAGCGCTGCAGGCGCTGGATGATTTGCAGGTCGGTACGCCCGAAGCGCCACAAACCTGGCCACAGATGCTAGCCGCCACCCATGTCGATGCAGCACTGGTGCTGCACCATGGCCGCATCATCGATGAGCGCTACTTCAACGGCATGACGCCGTCCACGCCGCACCTGATGTTTTCGGCCACCAAGTCCATGGCCGGCTTAATGGCAGCCGTGGCGATTGAAGAAGGCAAGCTCGATGCCAAGTCGCGGGTGGACAGCGTACTGCCCGAACTGGCCGACAGTGCGTGGGGAGCGGCCACCGTGCGTCAGGTTCTGGATATGACCGATGGTGTGCAATTCACCGAGATCTATACCGACCCGCGCTCTGACATCTTCTCCTACATCGGTGCGATGGGATGGGCACCCGACTTACAGGTTGCCGGGAAGCCGCGCGGCATCCAGGCCATGCTCACCACCCTTAAGACCGTGCACCCGGAGCCGCGTGGCACGGCCTTTCGCTACCGCTCCCCGGCCACCGATGTCACCGCCTGGCTGGCAGCACGCGCCACAGGCCTGTCGCTCACGGGCTGGTTGCAGCAGCGCATCTGGAACAAGCTGGGAATGGAACACGACGGCAATGTGATGCTGGACCCGGTGGGCACGGAAGTGACCTTTGCGGGCATGAGCGCCAGCGCCCGGGACTTGGCGCGCCTGGGCCAGATGCTGTTGCAAAAAGGCCGCGCCGGCGACACGCAGATTATTCCGGAGGCGGTGGTGAATGACCTGATTCAGGGCGGTGATATCAAGGCCTTCGAAACCGCCGGCATGCCGCACCGCAAGGGCTGGTCGTACCGCAGCCAGTGGTGGGTCAACCCCAACGCGCCGCGCTCTTTTGCAGCCATGGGCGCCTTTGGGCAACGCCTGTTTGTACTTCCCGATGACGATATGGTGGTGGTGTTGCTGAGCAGCCATCCCAAGCCGGTTGCCTCGCTGATTGACGCACCCCAGTTGCGTGCCATTCAGGTGCTGACGGGCAAGCTCAAGGGACGCTAAGCGGTCCTTAGCCGGGCTGCCCTGCAGCGCCGGCTCAGACGACCTTTGCGATGCGCTCTCGTTCGTAGGCTTGCATGGCCATATAGAAGAACACCACACCCAGCGCATAGCAACTTCCGGTGGTGAGAGCCAAGGCATAGCGCAGCGATTCGACACCAAAAGCCGACGCCAAACCGTCGCTCAAAAGTCCCACCAGCAATGGACCCAGGCCGCCCCCGACCATAGTCATACCCAGGTTGAAGAAGGCCACCGTTGTGGCACGGCGCTGGGGTGCCACGACCTCGGCCAGCACGGTGTAAACGGGCGCCGTCCACCAGACTGCCGTCAAGCCGAACAGCACATAAAACCCAATGGCGTGCGGCACCACCATGCTGCCAACATGCCAGGCCTCGCCGGCGGGCATCAAATAGAAAGCCAACCCGGATGGAACCGACAACACGCAACCCAGCAAAGGTACGCCCACACGCCAGCGCCGGTCGCGCTTGGCAAGCCGATCGCACAACCAGCCGCTGAGCAATGCGCCCATTGCCGCAGCAACGCCGCCCAGCAGCCCCATCACCGCACCCGCGCCCTGCAGACTCATGCCATGTGAGCGCACCAAGAACGCTGGTGTCCAGATGCCAATACCGTATCCGGCAAAGCCCATCATCAGACCGGCCAGCGTAATGCGCACAAAGGCCTTGGAGGCATGCAGGTCCCGCATGACCGAAATCAATGACTCTGCCGGTGCGCTGGAATCACCGCTGGCTTCCCACCGGCCGCGCGAAGGTTCTACGCCGATGAAGCGCAGCAGAACGGCAGCAATCACGCCGGGGATCGCCATCCATATAAATGCGGCACGCCAGCCATGGTGCTGTGCAATCCAGCCGCCCAGGGTCAGGCCAAACAGAATACCCAGTTGTGGCCCCAGCCAATACACACCCATGGCCCGACCACGCTGCTGCGGCGGATAGTGGTCAGCCACCATGGAGAGCGAGGGTGCAGTGCCACCTGCCTCACCAATGGCCACGCCAATGCGTGCAAGGGCCAATGTCCAGAAGCCTGTCACCATGCCGCACACAGCAGTCATGACACTCCAGGCGCCACAGCAATAGGCAACGAAATTGCGCCGGTTGGTGCGGTCGGCGTAGCGGCCAAACGGAATGGCCAGCACGCTGTAGAACAGCGCGAAGGTCAATCCACCGAGCATGCCCATGGCCGAATCCGAGACCTGAAACTCCTGCTTGATGGGCTGCATCAGGATGCCCATGATCTGGCGATCAATAAAGCTCATCGTGTAGACAAAAAGCAGCAGCACCAGGGTGTAGTGGCTGCGCCAACCGTAAGCGGCTCGTGTCATGGTTTTTCCAGTGGAGTTCAGGATATGCGGTAAGGACTACATGCAATGTTTCACATCGACCAACAATCGTCACCCCGCAAACGGACTAGAACACGGCAATCGCCGCCACAAACTGGCAGCACACTGTGACCGGCTTATTCGCGTGTGCCCAGCCATGCCACGCTGTTCAGGAAGATGCGCACCAGCTCGGTCTGGCGGCGCACACCGGTCTTGGAAAAGATGGAGCGCAGATGCGCACGCGCCGTGTTGCGCTTGATGCCCAGCAGGTCTGACGCTTCGTCCAGCGATAGCCCGTTGGCCAACTCAATGGCCAGCGCGGTCTCGGCCGGAGTCAGCTGAAACAGTTGCTGCGTCAGCCGGATGGGCGGATGGGCCTGACCTTCGGCATCGCGCACAAACACCGCCACGCTGGGTCGCTGCTTGCCTTCGGTCCATTGATCGGAGGCAATGCTCTGCACCACCACACCCCAGCTGTGCTGGCCCGAGGGGCGGCTGATGGATAGCGCATCGGTGAGCGACATCTTGGCGGCCTTGGGGTGAATCAAAGCGTCGCGTATGAGGCGCTGCAGGACACGGTTTTCGTTGGGGTAACTGGCATCAAGCTGGTCACCAACGATACGCAGTCCATCGGACATTTCCAGTATGGCGGTAGCTGCCGGATTGCACTCAATCACATTGCGATCCTGGTCCAGCACAATCACGCCCACCATAAGTTGCGCCATGGCATGGCTGTATAGCGAGATGACCTTGCGGTCCTGGTGCGTCGAGAGATGCAGATTCAGCGCACGTTTGATATGGGGCAGCAAGCGCCGGCCCAACGCCAGGTCCTGCGGTGAAAACGGCGGAGCGCTTTCGGGGCGGGTGATACGAAAGCCGTAGACCGCACCATTGCTGACCTCGATATCGGCGGCCATCACGTGAAACACGCCTAGCGGCTGGCACCAGTCCTTGTAGTACGATGAGGCGCGCCAATCAGCCTCGGTCAGCACATCCGAATTCGTGACCAGCCGGTCAGACGGCATGCCCGTGAAGGGACTCATCATGATGTAGGGATTGCCCAGGGCGATGCTGCGGTGCTCCTGGGAATTGGAAACAATCATGCCGATGTCATCGGCAGAGCCCGGCCGCACGATCAGTGAAGCGTAATTGCCCGCCAGTTCCCGCCGGATCAAGTCCAGGCAATTGGTCCAGCCTGCCGGGTCCAGGGCCGCGTCATAGACCGTGTCCAACATGCGGCTGAACTGATCAAGCGACAGGCTTGCTCCCACCGGAGTTGCGCTGGCAGTGTCCGGTGAACTCGTGGCGTCTTTGGGCGTTTTAGTCATGTCGGAAGAGCGGGCTGGCCATGTAGTGGACGCAGGATATCAGAGTTGGGGCAAATCGCCATCAGCCCAATTCGAACAGCCCTGCGGCCCCCATGCCACCGCCAATACACATGCTGACCACAGCGTAACGCACACCCCGGCGGCGTCCTTCGAGCAGAGCATGGCCCACCAGACGCGCACCCGACATGCCAAACGGATGACCAATCGAGATAGCGCCGCCATTAACGTTCAGGCGGTCATCGGGGATGCCCAGCGCATCGCGGCAATGGATGACCTGGCAGGCAAAAGCTTCATTGATTTCCCACAGACCAATGTCCTGCACCGACAGGCCGTGGCGCTGCAACAATTTTGGAATGGCATAGACCGGGCCAATGCCCATTTCGTCCGCCGCACAACCGGCAACCGCCACACCCCGGTAAGTGCCCAGCACCGGCAGGCCGCGGCGCTGCGCTTCGCCAGCGCTCATCAAGACAGAAGCCGAAGCACCGTCCGATAGCTGGGACGCATTGCCCGCCGTGATGAAGGCACCTTCGTTCACCCACTGCCCGTTCTTCCAGACCGGTTTGAGCTTGGCCAGACTTTCGGCAGAGGTGTCGGCGCGGTTGCCCTCATCCTGCATCAGGGTGACCTCCTCGTTGCCGGTGACGTTGCCTTCCTTGTCGAACAACTGCTTGCTTGACGTCAGCGGCACGATCTCATCGGCGAACAAGCCGGCAGCTTGGGCCGCAGCCACGCGCTGCTGGCTACGCAAGGAATATTCATCCTGCGCCACACGCGAAATGCCATAGCGCTGGCTGACGATCTCGGCGGTTTCTATCATCTGGATATAGGCCGTGGGGCACGCCGCAAGCACCGACTGAGACTGTGCCCGGTAGCTGTTCTTGTGCTTGTTCTGCACCAGTGAGATGGACTCCAGCCCACCAGCCACCGCAATATTAAGTTCGCCGCTCATGATGCCCTTGGCCGCCGTGGCAATGGCCATCAGGCCCGACGCGCACATGCGGTCAATCACCATGCCGCCCACGCTCTCGGGCAGACCGGCGGTATAGGTGCACAGGCGGCCCAGGTTGTAACCTTGATTACCTTGCTGCGCTGCAATACCGAGAATGACGTCATCCACATCCTGTCCCTGCACACGGGCCTTGGCGAGTGCAGCACGGATGGCGTGGCCACCGAGCATCGGGGCTTCGGTGTCGTTAAAAGCACCACGGTAGGCTTTGCCGATAGGCGTGCGGGCGGTGGAAACAATGACTGCGTCTTGCGGGTTCATAATTTTTTATCTCATTCAAAGAAAAGTCGGCTGATGGTGTCCACCACACAGCCGGGTTTGTCGCTGCCTTCGACCTGCACCGTGATGCGCACCACCACCTGCACTCCATCGCCCTGGAGGGCTTCGGCGCTCATGATTTGGCCGTGCCCGCGAATACGGGCATTGACCTTGACGGGCGCCGGAAAGCGCAGCTTGTCGCAGCCATAGTTCAGGCCCAGCTTCAGGCGCCGGTACTGCACCAGTTGCGGCAAAAACAGATTGGCCAGGGACAGTGTCAGATAGCCATGTGCCACACAGCAACCAAACGGCCCGCTCTTGGCGCGCTCCGGGTCCACGTGAATCCACTGGTGGTCGCCTGTCGCATCGGCAAAGGTGTTGATGCGCTGCTGTGTCACCTGCAGCCAGTCGGTCACACCCAGGTCTTGCCCCACGGCACTCAGCAGGGCTGCAGACGAGTCGAATGTCTGTGCATCAACGGCCATACTCAGGCCCTTTGCGAACTGACAGAGACCACTTCACCGGTCATGTAGGACGAGTAATCACTGGCCAGAAAGACCATAACGTTGGCAATTTCCCAAGGCTCGGCACCGCGGCCAAAGGCTTCTTTTTCCGACAACTGGTTGAGCAGTTCTTCGGAAGCGGATTTCTTCAGAAAGGCATGGATGGCAATGGACGGTGCGACCGCGTTAATGCGCACCCCATACTCGGCCGCTTCCAGTGCGGCGCAACGCGTCAGCGCCATTACACCGGCCTTGGCTGCAGCGTAATGCGCCTGCTCCTGCTGTGCGCGCCAGCCCAGCACCGAGGCGTTGTTAACAATCACACCGTGGCCACGCGGCTGCATAACTTTGAGGGCTGCGCGCGTCATGCGGAAGGTGCCGGTCAGCGTGACGTCCAGCACCTTGTGCCACTCGTCGTCTTCCATCTCGACGATGCGCTTACTGGTACCCAGACCGGCGTTGTTAACCAACACGTCGATGCCGCCCAGTCGCTCTTCGGCCGCCTGCACCAGGGCATCGACCTGCTCCTGTCGGCTGACATCGCACAGCTGCCCAAACACCTGCTCCAGGCCGGTATCGCGCTTGATCGCCTCGACCGCTTCGTTCAAGCGGCGCTCATGCACATCGGAAACAAACAGGGCGCGGCAGCCTTCCTCGGCGGCGCGCTTGGCCACGGCAAAACCGATGCCGGCACCGGCAGCCGCCGTCACCAATACCGATTTGCCACGCAGCAGGCCGTGGGCGGGAACATAGTCAGGAGCAGGTTTCATCAGCGTCGTCTTCAGTCGTTTTGTTACAGCAATGATGGCGCGCGTCGCAACCCGGCACATCGTCTGCATGGACGATGGACGGCCGGGCGCGCGGGCTCATCGCGCGGAATCTGGCGCGCCGCTCAGCGCGGCATGCCCAAGGCGCGCTCGGCCATCACATTGAGCTGAATCTCATTGGTGCCGGCATAAATGGTGTCGGCGCGGCTGGACAGCCACAGTTGGTGCAGAGACTGGCGCAGGGGGTCTGCCGACACGGACTCCGCCGCGCTGCCCAACACGTCCATGGCCAGCTCGCCCAGGTTGCGGCGCCAGTTGGACCAAGCATATTTGGCAATGCTGGCAGCGCGCACATCGGTCGGCGCACCGCTCACGCGCAACGCGTGGTCGCGCAACGTCTGCAAGCCAAGTGCGGCCTGGGCGATGCGCTGGCGCAGCAGCGGGTCGCGGGCAGCCCCATTGGCACGGGCCAGCGCCAGCACGCTGTCGAGCTCGGCGCGAAAGTGCGCCTGCTGGCCCAGGGTGGAGGCACCGCGCTCGCAGGCCAGCAGGTACATGGCCACGGCCCAACCCTGGCCGGGGGCTCCCAAGTGCAGCGAGCCTTCCGTGCGGGCACCGTCAAAAAACACCTCGTTGAATTCGCTGCCGCCGGTGATTTGCTTTATCGGGCGCAGCGTCACGCCGCTTTGCCGCAACGGCATCAGCAACAGCACCAGGCCCTTGTGACGGGTGGAGTCGGGCTCGCAACGGGCCAGCACAAAAATCCAGTCTGATTCATGGGCCCAGGAAGTCCAGACTTTTTGGCCATCGACAATCCATTCGCCGCTGACCGGGTCCAGGCGCGCGCGGGTGCGCACTGCCGCCAGATCGGAGCCGGCACCCGGCTCGGAATAGCCCTGAGCCCAGTAGGTGGTGCCTGCCAAAATACCGGGCAGAAAGCGTTGCTGCTGCTCCGGCGTGCCATGTGCCATCAGGGTTGGCGCCAGCAGCGTCTCGCCGATGTGGCCGAGTCGGCCCGGCCCGCCGCAGCGCACGTACTCTTCGTGAAAAACTATTTGCTGCCCCAGTGGCAGATCGCGTCCGCCATGGGCCTGCGGCCAACCCAGGCCGGTCCAGCGGCCGGCTGCCATTTGCTGCTCCCAGCGCTTGGCCAGAGCCGCGTCGTAGCCAGGCGCACCCAGGCCGCCGGCACCCCGCAGGGATTCAAAGTCACCGCACAGGTGCGCTGCCATCCAGGCGCGCACCTCGGCCCGGAATTGCTGTTCAGCTGGCGTCTCTTGCACGTTCATGGCAGGCACTCCGCAAGGGCATGGTTTTCGTCCAGCAATTGCGCGGCCACCTGCTCGCACCACCAGCTGACCGGAGCCAGCCGCTGGCTGGAAAGCTGCGCACGGCGCAGGAACAAATGGGGATCAAATTCCCAGGTAAAGCCCATGCCGCCATGCAGCTGAATGGCTTCGCGCGAACAAAACAGCGCGGCCTGCGTAGCCTCCATGCGGGCCTGGGCGGCATGAAAGAGCAATACCGCTGTAGTCGGATCGGTATCGGCCATGGCGGCCGCTCCATAGACGGCGGAGCGGGCCTGCTCCAGGACCACCAGCATCTGCGCGCAGCGGTGTTTGACGGCCTGGAAACTGGCAATGGCTTTGCCAAACTGCTGGCGCTGCGCGGTGTAGGCCAACGTGAGATCAAGACAGGCCTGGGCCACGCCCATCTGTTCGGCGGCCAGTGCAATCGCGGCCAGACAACTGGCGCGCTGCCAGGCCTGTGCCAAGTCCGGGCCACGTGCCAGGCAGGCCGTCGCTGGCAGCTGCAAATCCGTGGCACGAACGTCGGCGGCGCGGCGCGTGGCGTCCAGCGCCTGCAACGGTTCCAGGCTTAAGGACGGGGCATCGGCAGGCACCAAAAACAACAGGCATTCGCCCAACGCGGTGCGTGCCGGCAGCAGCAACGCATCGGCCAACTGCGCCGAGCCCACGCCCGGCCAGTGACCCTGTAGCACCCAGCCCGCACCATTGGCATTGGCACGAGCCGTCAGACACTGATCTACATCCGGGTGCCCCATGGCCAGCGCCAGCACCCGTTCACCGTTGGCAATGCTGCCCAACAAGGCCTGGGTCTGCTCGTTGCCGGGGAGCGTGCGCAGCAGGCTGGCCGCCAGCACCACGCTGTCAAGAAAAGGGATGCAGGCCAGATGCCGGCCGAGTTGTTCCTGCAGCAGGGCCAGTTCCACCAGGCCCAGCCCCAGCCCGCCAGCCGCCTCGGGCAGGTGCACACCGCACCAGCCCATGGCGGCCACCTCCTGCCACAGGGCGCGGTCAAAGCCATCACCGGTTTCGCTGGTAGAGCGGACCTGCGTCAACGTGCTGGACTTGTCCAGAAACGCCACCGCACTATCGACGATCAGTTGCTGCTCGTCGTTCAATGCCAAATCCATGCAGCGCTCCCGCTCAGGTGCCGTAAACTTTTTGTGGCGGCACAGCCTCTTGAATCAGCCGGTCGACGACCGCTGTCAATTCCGCCGGCTCCCATCGGGCGCCTTTGTCGAGAATGCTGCCGGTGCGCCAGCCATCGGCCAGCGAGATTTCTCCACCCTTGGCTTCAAAGCAGCGCCCGGTCACATGGCCCGAAAGCGTGCTGCCCAACCAGACCACGATGGAGGCCACGTTCAGCGGGTCCCAGACGTCGAAACCGCTCTCCGGTTTCTTGACCATATCGGGCATGCCGGCTTCAGTCATGGCGGTGCGCGCCGCCGGTGCCAGGCAATTTACGGTGATGCCGTAGCGCGCCAGTTCGGCCGCCTGCACCAAGGTCAGACCGGCAATGCCGGCCTTGGCAGCGGCATAGTTGCTCTGCCCGATGGAGCCTTGCAGGCCGGCACCGGAGCTGGTGTTGATGATGCGGGCGTCCGTCTTGTTACCGGCCTTGGCCAGGTCGCGCCAGCGCCGACCCAGCACATTGGCCAGGCAGAAGTGACCCTTGAGGTGCACGCGCATGACAGCGTCCCAATCATCTTCGCTGAGGGACAGAAACATGCGGTCGCGCAGGATGCCGGCGTTGTTGACCAGCACATGCACGTCACCAAACTCGGCCAGCGCGACATCGACGATGGCCTGAGCCCCTGCCACGGTGGTGATGTCACCGCCGTTGGCCAGTGCCCGGCCACCTTGTGCCATAACTTCATCGGCCACGGCCTGGGCACTCTCCAGGCGAATGTCGTTGACGACGACGTTAGCGCCTTCAGCCGCGAAGGCCAGCGCGTAGGCGCGCCCCAGGCCGCCGCCGGCACCGGTGATGAGGACCGTGCGTTGTGTGCAAATACCCATGGTGTTCAGAGTCTTTCAATAATGGTGACGTTGGCCTGGCCGCCGCCTTCGCACATGGTCTGCAGGCCATAGCGCCCGCCGGTGCGTTCGAGTTCATGCAACAAGGTGGTCATCAGCTTGACGCCCGATGCACCTAACGGATGGCCCAGCGCGATGGCGCCTCCATTCACATTGGTGCGCGCATGGGCGTAGCCGGTTTCTTTGAGCCAGGCCATGACCACCGAGGCAAAGGCTTCGTTGATTTCCACCAGGTCGATGTCATCCAGCTTGAAGCCTGATTTTTTAAGGGCACGGGCCGTGGCAGGAATGGGCGCGGTCAGATGCCAGATGGGATCGTCAGCCAGCACGCTCAGGTGCGCAATGCGGGCGCGCGGCGTCAGCCCGTAGCGCTTGAGCGCTGCCTCCGACACCACCAGCACCGCGGCCGCGGCATCGCAGGTGGAACTGGACACCGCAGCGGTAATGCCCGGGTAGGCCGGGTCGACCGGTGCCAGTGTGGCCATTTTTTCGAGGGTGCTGGCACGTGCGGTTTCGTCCATGCGGAAGACGGTGCCATCTGGCAGCGTGTAGGGAACCACCTCGCGATCGAAACGCCCTTCGGCGATGGCACGCAGCGCGCGGTCGTGGCTTTCCTTGGCAAAGACTTCCATGCTTTCACGCGTGGCGCCCCAATGGTCGGCAATGCGTTGGGCGGCATAAAACTGGTTGACCGGTGCGTTGCCAAAACGGGCCTGCCAGCCCCGGCTTTCGGCAAAGGGGGTGCTGAAGCCCAGCGGTTGCCCGGCCAGCATGGCCGAGGAGATCGGGATCGCGCTCATGGTCTGCACACCGCCGGCCAGCACTACATCCTGCGTGCCGCTCATCACCGCCTGCGCGGCAAAGTGAACCGCCTGCTGCGACGAGCCGCATTGCCGGTCAATGGTGGTGCCCGGCACATTCAGTGGCATGCCCGCAGCCAGCCAGGCGGTGCGGGCGATGTCGCCGGCCAGCGCGCCAATGGTGTCCACGCAACCAAAGATCACGTCGTCGTATTCAGCGGCGGGAATCTGGTTGCGCTCGACGATGGCGCGAATCACATGGGCGCCCAGGTCGGCGCCATGCACCGCAGCCAGCGAACCCTTGCGCTTGCCGGTGGGCGAACGCAGGGCGTCGACGATATAAGCTTCTGCCATAAGAGATACGAGTCCAGGGTTAGTGTGAAAGGGTGGCTTGGAAGGTGGCACCGGGTCCGAGCAACTCGGGTGTCAGAAGAAGATCGGCCAACCGGGCCTGGTGGAAAGCGCGGTCGCCCCAGGCGGCATCCAGCGCCCAGGCCCGCTTCATGAACATTTGCAAATCCACTTCCCAGGTGTAGCCCATGGCACCGTGCACCTGGATGCCCTTGCGTGCGGCGCTCCAGGCCGCATCGCTGCAAGCCAGCTTGGCGTGAGCCACGCGCACCGCCAGGTTTTTCTCAGCGCCGGCCAATGCAGCTACGGCACGGTACAGCACCGGCTTGGCAAATTCGATCTTGGTGACCACGTCCGCCAAGTGGTGCTTGACCGCCTGAAACGAGCCGATGGGCTTACCAAATTGTTTGCGTTGTGCGGCGTAGTCCACCGACAGATCCAGCATGCGTTGGGCCAGCCCCACCATCTGCCCGGCAGCGCAGAGCGCACCGCGTGCCAGCGTCTCATCCCACAGGCGCTGACCGATCACGCCGTCGGTGACTCGCGTGACGTCAGTTGGCTGCCATTGCACCGTTGCCAAACGACGCGAGGCATCAATGCTACGCAAAGGTGTAATTTCCACGGCGCTGCCCGGCACCACATGAAGCTCAAGCCCTTGTGGCGTTGCATGGGGCAGCAACAGCAGATCGGCCAGATGGGCATCGGCCACCCAGGGATTGACCGGATGGCCCACAGCGATGCGGCAACTGCCGTCCACGATGCGCGGCAACCAGGTGCTGCGCAGCGCATGGCCGGGTACCAGACCGGCGAGCATGCCTGCGGCGATGCAGGCGGTGTCAGCCAGCGAGTCGGGGATGGCGTAGTAGCCCAGCTCCTGCGTCATCAGGGCCCAGTCCATATCGCCCAGACCCAGGCCGCCTTCGGCTTCGGGCACGGACAGGCCGGTGAGTCCCTGCTGGGCGATCTGACGGCGCAGCTTTGGGGAACGCCCGACATCGGTTTCCCAGATCTCGCGCAGGGCTTCCGGCGCCGCCTCGGTCATCAGGAGGCGGCTGACGGAATCGCGCAGTTCGATCTGCTCATCGCTGAAAGTGAAGTCCATGAATACCTCCGCTTAGGATTTGGGCAGACCGAGCACGCGCTCGGCAATGATGTTGCGTTGAATCTCGTTGCTGCCGGCATAGATCGGGCCGGCCTGCGAAAACAGAAAGCCCTCCAACCAGTCGTGCACCTCGGGGTCGTCCACCAGTTCTGCGCGCGGTCCGAGAATGCGCATGGCGGTCTCGTGCAATTGCAGATCGAGTTCGGACCAGAAGATTTTGTTGGTGCTGGACTCGGCACCAATGGCGGCACCGCGGTTGAGCCGGCCCACCGTGTGGTAGCTCGCCAGCGTATAGGCCTCGGCACCCATCCAGGCGCGCAGCACGGCGTCGCGGATGGAGGGGTCGCGGTCGGCGCTTGCCTGGTGCTTGCGGTACAGCTGCACCAGCTTTTGCGCACCGCGCTGAAAGCGCGCCGGCGAGCGCAGCAGAAGGCCGCGCTCAAAGCCGGCGGTGGCCATGGCCACATTCCAGCCCTGCCCTTCTTCGCCCACCAGGTTTTCGGCAGGCACCCGGACGTCATCAAAAAACACCTCGGCAAAGGCCTGCTTGCCGTTGAGCGCACGGATGGGGCGCACCGTGATGCCCTTGGCATCCAGCGGCACCAACATGTACGACAGGCCGTGGTGGCGGCTCGACGTCGGGTCACTGCGGAACAGTCCAAACAACCAGTTGGCAAATAGGGCGCGGGTCGACCAGGTCTTCTGGCCATTGAGCACAAAGTGATCACCGTCGCGGATGGCGCGGCTGCTGATGGCGGCCATGTCCGAGCCGGCGTTGGGCTCACTCCAGCCCTGCGCCCACATGTGCGCACAGCGCGCCATTTGCGGCAAAAATTTTGCTTTTTGTTCTGGCGTACCGAATTCCATCAGCGTGGGGCCCAGCAACAGGATTCCATTTTGGTTGACGCGCTGCGGCGCATCCAGCGCCCAGTATTCCTCTTCAAAAATCAGCCACTCGATCAGGTCACAACCACGTCCGCCCAATTCTTTGGGCCAGGTGACGCTGCTCCAGCCACCCTCGGCCAGGGTGGCTTCCCACTGGCGATGCTGCTCGAAACCCTCGCGAGTGTCGTAGCTGGCAAAGGCCTGACGTGGCACATGGGTGTGTAGCCATGCACGCACTTCTTCCCGAAATGCATGTTGAGCCGGCGTGTAATTGAGGTCCATCTTGTGCTCCCGTCTAAAACTTGGCTTCGCGCTTGTCAACAAAGGCGGCGCGCGTGGCCGCTGAGTCCGGGCTCATGTAGGCCTGCAGGGTGAAGCCCTGCTCCCAGCGGTATTGGTCTTCCAGATTGCTGGCTTCGATACCGGTCAGCGCCTCCTTGGCGATGCGGATCATGGCCGGGCTCTTGGCCGCAATACGTGCGGCGATGGCCATGGCCGTGTCGCGCAGCTGCTCGCGCGGCACCACGCGCTCAATCGCCCCAAGGCTAAAGGCCTCCTGCGCGCCAATCATTTCGCCGGTGAAAAACAGGTACCGCGTTTTCTGCACGCCGAACATGCGCTGCAGATGGGCGGCACCGCCCATGGCACCCCGGTCCACCTCGGGCAGGCCAAACGAGGCATCGTCGGCCGCGATGACGATGTCGGCCGCACCGCAGATGCCTATGCCGCCGCCCAGCACAAAGCCATGTACTGCGGCAATCACCGGCACCTTGTTCAAGTGCACGGCCTTGAAGGTGGCGTAGTTGCCGGCATTGACCGAAACAATGAGTTTGTCGTTGGCAGCCAGTTCTTTGATATCGACGCCGGCACAAAAACCGCGGTTCTCGGCCCGTATCACGATCACGCGCACTTCCGGGCGCTCACCCATGCTGCCGATCTCAGTGGCCAGCGCATGCCAGCCGGCAGCATTGAGGGCGTTGACGGGGGCACGGTCAATTACGATTTCGGCCACGCCGTTTTCGTGCAGAGTGGAGTGAAATTGAGGTTGCATAGTTGGATTTCTTCAGACTGCCCGGCTCGCGAGCTGGTTCAAGACTTGGCGGCGCTCACGCGCCTGCGTGACGATGCCGCAGATGACCTGCTCGCAGCTGTCCAGACGACCGATCAGCGCGGCCACTTGGCCGGCTGACATCACACCCTGTGCGGGCTGGCCGTCGACCATGGAGCGCTGCAGCAACATCGGGGCATTGGCGGCCATCACGGTCTGGGCCACGCTACTCGGATCTTCACGCAGCGCTTGCCACAACACAGCCCAGGCGTGTTGCATCGTCATGCCGGTCTCGGCCTTGTATTGCAGTGCCAGACGCACAGCAATGCGCAGGCGCTTGAGTGGCGATGCTTTCTCCAGCATCGCCAAGTATTCGTTGGGAATCATGCGCTGAGGCATGCCGTCCACCAGATGCGAGATCTGGATTTTTTCGGCATCGCGCGTGGCCAGGTAGCGCGCCAACGTGGCCTCAGGGACACCGGAGTCGCTGGTCATCAAAAAGCGTGTCCCCATGGCAATGCCGTCGGCACCATAGGCCAGTGCAGCCAACAATCCGCGGCCATCGTAGAAACCACCGGCTGCAAGCACCGGCACCTTGACCGCATCCACCACCTGAGGCAGCAGCACGGTAGTGGGCACCGAGCCGGTATGTCCGCCCCCTTCACCGCCTTGCACGGTGATGACGTTGGCGCCCATCTCGATGGCTTTTTGCGCATGCTTGAGTGCGCCGACCGTGGGCATGCAGACAATGCCGGCATCGCGCAGACGTCCGATCACCTTTTTGTCGGGGCCGCGACCATAGCTGACCGCGCGCAGACGGTGTTTGACCGCCAGGTCCAGCAACTGTTGCGCGTTGGGCTGGAACATGTGGAAGTTCAAGCCAAAGGGTTTGTCACCCGTGAGTTGCTTGACGCGCAGGATTTCGGCTTCGATCCGGTCGGCGGCAATGGTGGCACCTGCAAGAAACCCAAAGCCACCGGCGTTGGTAGTGGCCGCCACCAGGGACGAACCGGCAACCCAACCCATAGCCGTCTGGATGATGGGGTACTGGCAGCCCAGCATTTCGCACAATGGCGTTTTGAAATCAGTGTCGCTCACGGGGTGTCGCCCTTTTTGTTGGCTGCGACCATGGACTTGGCATCGTGACCGCCCAGTGCGCCTTCACCCAGCACCTGGCTGTGCGCGTGTGCAAACTGGTGGTAGCCAAAGGCAATGTCCATGCTGGTGCGCAAACCCTGTAGTTCTTCGACGCGGTTGATCACCGTCTTGGTCAGTGCCAGTCCCATGCGGGGCTGCTGTGCAATGCGTGTGGCGATGGCGTAGGTCTGCGCCTCCAGTTGAGCTCTGGGCAAAACGCGGTTGAGCATGCCCATCTGGTAAGCCCGGTCCGCCGTCATGCGGTCCCCCAGGAACAGAAACTCTTTGGCAATGCGCGGGTTCAGTTCATGGACATGGGCAAAATATTCGACACCGGGAATACCCATGCGCACCACCGGATCCTGAAAGAAGGCGTCGTCGCTGGCAATGATCAGATCGCAAATCCAGGCCAGCATCAGTCCCCCGGCAATACAGCCGCCTTGCACCATGGCGATGGTGGGTTTGGGGATGTCATGCCAGCGGCGGCACATGCCCAGATAGACCTCCTGCTCGCGCACGAAGAGTTGTTCTGCGCCGGGTTTGTTGGTGTGGTCCCACCACAGGCTTTCGCGCTCGAACGGTTTGTTGATGTCACGCCCGGGAGTGCCGATGTCGTGGCCGGCGCTGAAGTGTTTTCCCTCGCCCCGCAACACGATCACCTTGATGCTGTCGTCGTCGGCAGCACGCCGGAAAGCAGCATCCAGGGCATACGTCATCTGCGAATTCTGCGCATTGTTGAATGCGGGTCGGTTCATCGTCAGCGACGCCACGCCATCCTGGCTGGCGTACAGGACCGGCTCTGTGGTCTCGTACACCGCCCGATTTTCACGAAATACTAAGCCGTCACCGGTATCAGTTGTCATGGTGGGTTCGCCTAGCCTAGTGCCGAGGCACGCAGATTGTGGGGATCAAGCCGGGCCAACAATTCCATTTGCTCGGCGGTGGGTGCGGGGGTTTCGGGTATGTTCTCGGGCAGGTAAAGTGGGAAACCCGTTGCCTCCTGCACCTGTGCTGCAGTAACGCCGGGATGCAAAGACACCAGGCGCACCTGGTGCGCAGGGCCGCCAAAGTCCAATACGCACAGATTGGTGAAGATGAAACGGATGTCAATTTCGTCCAAACTCCAACCACGCGCCAGGCGCGCCGGGTTGTAGCCGACTGAAGCCACCATATCCACCTCACCCGCCACCAGAACCTTGGTGCTGTGGTTGGGCACAAAGAATGAATTGGCGTGGTTGATAGAGTTACCCGGAAAGCCACGCACGCCCAACATCATCGACTTGGGGCGGTCGTAGTCCGCACCGACCATCGAAATATTGGCTTGCCCGAAGCGGTCAATTTGCGTAGGGCCCACCATGGCATGGCGTTTGCCACCCCAGACGTTGTCGAAAATCCGCGAGAAGCCCATCCAGCTTTCGCGCTGGGGTGCATAGCCTTTGCGGGGACCTACTGGAACCGGCTCGCTCACCAGCCAGGCCTCGGAATCGGTCATCATCAGGTCGGTATTGATGGACACCATGCACAACGATGCGGCCAGCCGAGAGACCACACCGATGCCGGTGGCCAATACTTCACCGTCGTCTTTCCAGGCCTGTGCCGCTGCACAAATGATTCGGTCTACCAGAGATATTTCAGTCATACCGTACTCGCTCAAAACACCGGCAGTGGCAACTTGCGCACCGCATCCACACCACCCACCCGCTCCAGATATTGCTCTTCTCCGCAATGCACATAGCGCTCGGCGTATTTCTGCCACCCGTCGGCCTCTTTGGCACTGGCAACATATTCCTTGAAGTGCTGGACATCAAAGCCATACAGTGGTGCGCAAGAACTGGGATGTGCGCCACAGGGCATGTGCACCACGCCGGTGGTCTCGGAGCGTTCCCAAAAAACGTAGCGCGCCTCATCACCTTGCGCGAAGTAGCTGCTGTCCACCAACTCATCACAGCTCACAAAGGTGTTTCTGGAGGCACGCGCAAACAGGTCGTCCATGTACATGTCCGGGCCCTTGATCTGACATACGCCCCGCGTGTCTGCTCGGTCCACATGCAGCAAGGCCACATCCAGCGGCAGGGCCGGCATGGCGACCCATTCTTTTCCGTCGTAGGGCGAGGCCGTCAGGGCGATGGACGGATTGCGCTTGAGCACATCGGTGCCCAGACCCACGCGCGTGGGAATGTAGGGCACGCGCATGCCTGCAGCCTTGAGCCCCAGCATGAACAAGCCCTCGTCGATTTCCATCACTTCAATGGAACCGCTTTGGCGCGCCATGCGGAAGTAGGGCTCCAGAGGAATGAAGTCGAGAGACACGAAGGCAAAGACCAGTTTCTTGACCTTGCCGGCGGCGCACAGCATGCCTACGTCCGCACCACCATAGGAGACCACGGTCAAATCCTTCAGGGGTGAGCGCAGGATCTCGCGCACCAAAGCCATGGGCTTGCGCCGGGGGCCCCAGCCACCTATGCCTACGGTCATTCCGTCTTTCATTTGCGCGACCACATCGGCCGCGGACATTTGTTTATTGGACATGGAAATCAGGCCTTCTCTTCCAGCAAGCCCTTGCTCGAAACGCTGAAGTCATGCCCCCACAGACTGACGCGTGTGAATTCGTGGGCAATGTGCTGCTCCCAGTCGACGACGACACCGCCATAGCCGAACTCGATATCGAAGTTCGACGGTGAGCGCATGTAGAACGACGTAACTTTGTCGTTGGTGTGCTGGCCCAGCGTGGCAGTTTGCTGCACCTTGTTGGCAAACATGCGGTCCATTGCACGGCCCACTTCGGGCATGTTTTCGACCTCGACCATGATGTGTACGCAGCCGCTTTCCACCGGAAAGCCCGCCAGAGCCAGGCTGTGGTGGCGACCGTTGTTGCAATGGAAGAAGTGGATGGGAAGCGTAGGACCCTGATCGCCTGCGGGCTTGAAGTTGAACAAGTCGGCCATGCCGAAACCCATCACATCCTTGAAGAAGGCGCAGGTCTTTTCAAACTCAGGTGCCGGCAACACGGTGTGACCCATGCCGATGTTGTCGGTGACAAAACGCGACACGCCCGCCGGTGAGGCAAAGTGCACAAAATCGGATTGAAAGCCCCAGACCAACTCATGGCAGTTTCCCGACGGGTCCTTGAAACTTGCCACCTGCTGGGCGCAGCGGTGCTTACACAGGGCCGCATCGCCCAGCGTGTATTCCACCTGGGCTGCACGCAGAACTGCCAGTGCGGCTTCAAATGCCGGTTGCCCGGCCACTTCCCATCCGGATGCAACATAGCCGTCGCGCGCACCAGCTTGCACTGCTAAGCGGAACTGCCGCTCATCCATGCGCACATACAAACCACCTTCGGCTGCGGGCGCAGTCATCATGCCCAGCACACTCTCAGCGAAACTTTTCCATCGCGCCACGTCTGTGCTCTCTGCAATTACGTAAGCCAGTCCACGAATGTCCATCATGTTATGTTCCTTGTGCCCCGTCGGATCAGGGCCTATGCGTTTGATTGTGTGAAGACAAGGTCGGTGCAACATCGTCCATTGAGACTAACGCGCACGCTTCTTTTGCATCCCTTTGGCGGATGCAACCCGACCCCCCCTCTGCAGCGGGCCAAGTTGCACCGGGATTACGCTGCGGGGTAGTCGGTATAGCCCGCGGCTCCGGGCGTGTAGAGCGTCTTTCGGTCAAAGCGCGCTAGCGGCTTGCCGCTGCGCAAACGTCGCACCAGATCGGGGTTGCCAATGAAGTGGCGTGCGAAGGAAAGCGCTGTGTCGGGATGCTCCTGAAGGCTACCCTCTGCATTCTCTGGACCGAAACCGTCATTGAGGATCAGGCGTTCACCAAAGTGAGCACGGGCCATAGCAAAGGCATCGATTTCTGTCAGCGGCGAGCGCATTACATGCAGGTAAGCCAAATTCAGAGGGGCCGCCTGACGCAATAGTTCGGCGTGGGTGGCGGCAGAGTCCTCATCGCTGGTGTCGTTGTAGGTGTTGCCCGGATTCAGACGCAGACCGACGCGACCACTACCGATCATCAGCGCCATGGCCTGCAGGCACTCGATGGCAAAGCGCGCACGGTGCGCCGCCGCACCGCCATAGCAGTCGCTGCGCAGGTTGGTGCCAGAGCAGAGGAACTGCATCGGCAAGTAGCCGCTGGTGCCATGTAGTTCAACGCCGTCAAAACCGGCCTCGCGCGCATGCAGGGCCGCCTGTCCGTATTCATGCACTACGGCACGGACCTCATCCGTACTCAGGGCCTGCGGCAGGTCATAGGCTTGCATGCCGGCGCTGTCGGTAACCACTTCACCGGCCGCCTGCAGGGCGCTGGGGGCCACCGTTGCCACCCCCGCGGGTTTAATGTGATGGCTGCCGATGCGCCCGCCATGCATGATTTGTAGCACGATCAAGCCGCCCCGTGCATGAACTGCATCGGTGACCTGTTTCCACCCGGCAATGTGCGCACTCGTCGCGATGCCGGGCTGGCGGCAATAGGACTGACCGGCGGCACTGGGCCAAGTGCCTTCAGCCACAATCAGTCCGGCTTCGGCACGCTGGCCATAGTGTTCAGCCATCAGCGCGCCGGGCACGCCATCGGCGCCCGCACGGTTACGTGTCATGGGTGCCATGACGATGCGGTTGGCCAGTTGCAACTCACCCAGCACAAGGGGTTCAAACAGACGGCTCATATCAACGCACCCTCATCTTGGGCGCCGGCGTACCGCGCCGCATGGTTTTGAGAAACTGCTCCAGCGGTGCGGGTGCGGCCACTTCGGGCAGCGTGTTCTTGTCGGGCCGCTGGGCCCAGAACGCATTCCAGCTGGGGAACAGATCGTGAAAGCTGCCGGTGTAGGGCTCGCGCCCGGGCCAGCGCATCTTCATGTCGCCGATGGGCGGTTTGTTCAGGTCGCTGGCGTACCAGTAGCAGGGCAGGCGGCGGCGGAAAAACCACTGGCCGTCCATGCGCTCGTAATCGTCCCAGTAGAGCATTTGCATGGTGACCCACTCGGGGCCGCACTCGTGCTCGTTCTTGGAATAGACCATGCCGGTGGCATGGTCGGCATCGGCAAACTCGATGATGTGCTGGCCGATATGGTGCGAGGTGCCGGTGAACTGCTCGCGCAGGGTCTGGTCCTGCCAGGCCTTGAAATGGGCGCGGCCTACTTTCTCCTTGCCGACACGGATGTCGGGTGCGAACAGGTTCACATGGGCATCCATGTCGCGCATGTCCAGCGACAAGGCGTATTTGCCGGCCAGCTGGCGTATGGCGTCCAGCGCTTCGAGCCGGTCTATGCGCTGCTCCAGGCTGGACGGCCAGTCGCTGCCGGGCATATCGCTCACAGTGCGGTCACCAGCACGGCCGAGCGTCCGCCATCCACCGGCAGGGTAGCGCCCGTGATGTAGGAGGCTTCGTCGCTGGCCAGAAACAGGATGGCATTGGCCAGCTCCAGCGGCTGACCGACACGGCCCATGGGGATCAGCTTTTCGGTGGCCTTGCGGCTGGCCTCATCGGCCAGCATGCCGGCGGTGGCCGGGGTTTCGACCACCGCGGGAATGACCACATTCACCCGCACACCGGCGGGTGCGCCCTCGGCCGCAGCAGCGCGCGAGAAGTTGATGACGGCCGCCTTGGCGGCCGAGTAGCCGGCCATCCAGGCGGTGCCGAGCACACCGCAAATGGAGGACAGGTTGATGATCGAGCCGCCCCCGTTCTTCATCAGCCGCAGGGCTGTACGGGTACCCCAGAAAGTGCCGTCCACCGAGGTCGTGAAATTGCTGTGCCAGTCGGCCGTGCTGGTGGCTTCGATCGCGCCCCAGCTGTAGGCCATGGCGTTGTTGACCAGGATATCGAGCCGGCCGTGTCGCTGCGCTGCGGCCTCCAGTGCCGCGATGAAGCCAGCTTCATCGCTGACGTCGGCCTGTACGGCCTCGGCCTTGCCGCCCGCGGCGGCAATCTGCGCCACCACCGCGTCCAGCGGCTCGCGACGGCGACCGCAGATGACGACGATGGCGCCTTCTTCCGCAAAGCGGATGGCGGTGGCGGCACCGATGCCGGTGCCAGCACCGGTAATAAAGGCTACTTTGCCTTGGAGTCGACCTGTTGTCATGGCGACCTCCTCAGATAAAGGCGCTGCCGCCATTGACCGCCAGGTTCTGGCCGGTGACAAAGCCGCTGTCATCGCTGGCCAGGAACAGCGCCACACTGGCGATGTCTTCCGGCTCGGCCATGCGGCCCATGGGCACGCCCTTGATGATGGCATCGGTCCATTCCTGGGGAATGCTTTGCATCATGGGTGTGTTGGTCGGGCCGGGTACCAGGGTATTGACGCGAATGCCCTGCGACGCCAGTTCCTTGGCCATGCTGCGAGTCAGACCCATCAAAGCCGCCTTGGAGGCTACATAGTGAGCCGGCCCATCGCCCGACACGGCGGCGGTGCTGGCAAGGTTGATCACCACGCCGCTGTTGCCAACTTTTTGCATAGCTCGCACAGCCTGGCGGGCGCAATAGAAGGCACCATTCAAATTGACGCCGATGACGCGCGCCCAAGTCTCGTCGCTGATGTCGGCAAAGGCGTCGACCGAGCCGATGCCCGCGTTGTTCACCAGGATGTCGATGCAGCCAAACAGACCGACGACTTCGTCACACAGGGCCGCGACGGCGCTGCTGTCTGCCACATTGAGCGCACGGGCAATGCTGGGCCCGGACAGACCTTCCAGCGATTGCTGTGCGCCCTCCAGATTCAGGTCGAGTGCCACAACGGTCGCACCCTCTTCAGCGAAGCGGCGCGCAATTGCACGCCCCATGCCCTGACCAGCGCCGGTTACCAGCGCCACTTTGTCCTTGAGTCTCATCTTTTGCTCCTGTGCAAGGCCGCCACTCGACCTGTTGCCAACAGCGTAGGGCGTTCCCGTATTGCCGCCATCGTCCAATGAGACTAAAAATATTTCGGAGGCGCTCTGCCACCTATGAGTGTCGAGTCAAGGGTTGACACCTAGTCCAAGGAGACGAATTGGGTGAATGGATTTAAGGGCATGCTTTGGTATCCAACTGGAATGCTTTGGCCAATTCGGGTAAATGATTATTCTGGTTCGCTCCCATCAAGCCCACTACAAGGTTCAAAATGAATATCTATGGCGTTTGCAAGATCACTGTTGTATTTTTATTGGCAATTTTGCTTGTTGCGTCGGTATTCGCGAATCTATCTTTTGGGCGATGGCCGTCATTTGAATTCAATTTCCATTCTGTTGAAACCACTCAGAAATCAGCGTATGGCACGCCGTTGAACGATCCCAATCACTTGGGTAGCTTGTCATTCTGGACTCTGATGTACAACGCCTATCGTTAGATGAGTAGGGAAGTAAAGAACCTTCCACCTCAACGTTGTTCGACCTCAGAAATGAGGTCGCCATGGGAACAACCCGTGTGTCCAATAGAAACATCTGAGAACCAATTCACCAATGATGGAAGCCGTCCCTCGCTTACGGTCACCGAGTCTTGTCATTCCGGCCTATGACTGCTCGCGATGGACTAGTCATTCTTTGTTCGGGGAGCAATTTAACCGTGACTGATGTGTCGCGTTTCCCATTTCGCGCAAACTGGACGAATCTCAAACGGCAGTACCTCCATTTTCCTTCAACCTGCGCTGCTGCTTGAACTGCTTTTTGCTCTGCCAAGCTGATGCATTTTCAGATGCTTCGCTGGTAAGTAGCGATTTTTGTATGCACTTTCTTCGACAGTACAGGTTTAACTAGCATGACCAACTCACTTGGCAAAACAAACGAACTCTCTATGCCTCAGACAAAACAATTGCAGACTGCCATTCGAACAACCAGAGCACCGGCATACAGTACCGACCCGGTGGTCAGAACGCATGTTCCCGAAGTTGCCACTAGGGATAGACAATCAATGCTGGAATCCTTTAGTCGGCAGGACCTGCTCGAGAAACCAACGCTGATCTACCCTTTTGAGAGCGCGCCGAAAGTAGGTGAAACTATAGAGATCGCACCGGGTGTTTATTGGATGCGCATGCCGCTTCCCTTTGTGTTAACACACATCAATGTATGGCGTCTCGAAGACGAAAACGGCTGGGCCATTGTGGACACGGGGATGAAAACAGACGAGACACTGGCGGTGTGGCGCAACTTTTTTTCCCAAGATGTCGCCGAAACCCGCCCTCTAACACGCATATTCTGTACCCACATGCACCCAGACCATATTGGGCTATCTGGGTGGTTGACACGCAAGTTCAGTTGCCAATTGTGGATGACCCAACTGGAATATCTGAACTGCCGTGTTCTCACTGCCGACACAGGACGCGAGGCTTCAGAGAGTGGCATTCAGTTCTATTTGAGAGCTGGGTGGAGCGCGGTCGCTATACAAGGCTATCGGGAACGATTTGGCAACTTCGGCAAACACATTCATGCATTGCCCGAGAGCTATCGCCGAATTCGGGACAGAGAAGAAATCAAGATTGGCGCCAATACATGGCGCGTTATTGTTGGAACTGGCCATTCTCTTGAGCATGCCTGTCTCTATTGCTCGGATTTGAAGCTGCTTATCTCTGGGGACCAAGTACTTCCCCGTATTTCATCCAATGTGTCGGTGCATCCAACAGAACCCGATGCAAATCCCATGCAGGAGTGGATGGAGTCTCTGGCGAAAATAAAGCGAGAAGTGCCTGACGATGTCTTGGTTCTGCCTGCGCACAACGACTGTTTTAGGGGTCTTCATGCGCGCATCGACTATTTGGCAGAATCACAAAATCGAGCTCTCAATAGATTGCGGAAAAATCTCGTGGAGCCGAAACGAGTCGTCGACGTATTTACCTCATTGTTTGACCGTGCCATCGAGGAATCTGATGGAGGATTGCTTCAATTGGCCACAGGAGAAGGCGTGGCTTGCCTGAACTATCTGTTCCATCGCGGCGAGATCACACGAGAGATTGATGGAAGTGGCGTTGCTCTATATCAGATCGTCAAAAGTGTAAAAACCGTCGATGCAATCAAACACCTCTGACTTGACGGTCCTGCCTGTTGGCGTAGATGTGGCGCTTGATTCGCTCGTTCTTGAGACTGCTGACGAACGACTCTGCAACCGCATCGTCCCAACAGTTTCCAAGGCGACTCATGCTGGGCACGAGTTGGTTGTCAAGCCAATGACAAGGTCAGCACCTTCTCGAACACAAATATGTTCTCTATCGTGGGGATTTTTCATAACATCAACATCGTCATATGCAGGTCGTTACATCTACCGAGCGACCAATAGTTGAGTCTTACCCATGGACCGTTTTGTTTCAGGCTGTGACAGCCAAAGTTGGCCGCTAATTGTTTCCTTTGGGATCCGTGAAGAGTGGATTGACCACTTGATAGAGAGCACACAAGGAACTCGAGCTGAAGCGATGAAATGGTTCGTTTTTGGTACTCAAATGCGTTCACTTAGAGAGTTAGACCTGAAATGGCGAGGCTCCATAGAATTGATGATTGCCTGCATACCAGCTTTTGACGAAAACATGATTAATATCGCATTCACCATTCTCGAAAATGAGGGTGCGAAGCTAGGCAGTTGTGTTTGGCTGGATGGAACCGGACTTGTTTCCAAACAAGCATGCCGATGCGCACGGGTAATACAGGTTGACGACCGCGGAATCGAGGGCATCGCACTTGAACTTTTCCAGTGAGCGTCGACTCCTTCAGTCATTTGTATTGCGGTGCAATTTGAATCCGTGAATGGAGCTTCACTTCGGTAATCTGTCGCCAACTCTACGGCGGTTTAACACGGCCATCGGCAAACTCAAGATACAGACTCAACACCTGGCATCAACAGATGTGAGGTGTCTCCCATGCGAATGTCCCCCGATGGCGTGCTTGGTGCGCTGCTGCGCAAACCAGCACCGCTCCCCAAGCAACCCACCGCGCCGACCTTGCCATGTGCTGGCCGGGTGCGCGATACGGTGAGCAGATGGCCCAATGCACCGTGCGCGGTCACCAGGTACTCCTTTGCAAAAAGTAGGACGAATTTGCCTGCACCAACGGGTAGAACGAATCTATGCGGAGTACGAATTGCACGATAGCCCTCAGATAATTCGCACTAACTTAGGGTTGTTCTGAGGTGACGGTTACCGCATTTTTCGCTGGGCCGACAAGATGTAGGCGTAGGGTCACAGGATCGCCTTCGCCGAACTTGACGGAGACTGTCGAATTAGACGGCTTATCAGTCAAACTCAGGTCAACGTCACCCTTGTGCAGCAGCGATAGCTAGGATGTCATCTGAGCTCGGCTTGAACCAATCTGGACCAATTAGCTGAACGCCCAAGAATTTGACGAACGTTTCGCGGACCATTGAATGATTCCAGCCTGACGTGTCAAATCGTTTTAGGAAATGTGGCAGGTTCGCTCCTGAAAGTTCAGCTCTGAAATCTACCAAAAATTTCTGTTTTTCCAGATCCGTCAGTTCGTCAAAACCGCGCAATAGGTCAGCTTTTCGGGAGCGCAGCCAAGTTTCTGTCCACGCCGCCTTGCGTTTTTTCATCTCTTCAGCGCTGATTTGCTTGGTCATAGGCGAAGAGGCCACTAACCTCGCGTGTTTCGCTTTTCGCTCCAAGTTATCTTTCAACCAGCTCGCTGGCTTCCTAACCTCCCCTACAACGGCCACCGGCATTTCAAGTCTTCGAACCAGGTCATCAACAGCTGAGGTCAACGGCGCTCGACCATGCTTTCGCAAGAGGTCTTCTGCCTGCTCCTGCTTCACGCCTGCTGAGATTGCCCGTCCAATCACCGGTAGATCCTGTGGAGTTACGTCGTGTAGTGGAGGTCTGACGTCCCTAGAATTCTTTTCTGCCTTGAACCAGACTTGAAATTGGATCTCAGATACAGTTTTGTTATCGCGCTCCTTGTGTTCGATTGGCCCCTTTACTTCGATGTTGGTGCGCTCATTGATTTCAGCAATCGCACGGTTCAACACATCGCGCTTAAAGAAACGGTATTCCGATTTCGTGTCGTCGCCCGCATAACCCGTGAGAACTGGCTTCCACCAGCGCCAATGCTGCCGCGCAGTCTTATGGCCGGGGTTGTCAACGTATCGGGCGCAAATCTCGTACAGTGCCATTGCAGCATGCGATGACAACTGCGTGATTGCTTCAATTGATAGCCGGGCATAGCGATCCGGACTAAGAAGTTGCGAGCGAACCTTTGAATCAAAGCGCCACCGGATCGTCACGGCCCCGGAGCGTTTATCTTTCGTAATGCCTGCACCACTCAAGAGATTGCACGCGTCCCAAGTCTCTATTTCGCCGCTGGACGGGCTTTGCCACTCCACTGTCGTGGACATAAGTTCTTTAAGGATCTTCTTTAGCGGGGCAGTATCCTTGCTGTTGTAGTCAGCGTCGCTGATCACCTCATGGAGCCTGGCTTCATATTCCTCTTGCTCACCTTCATCTTGAGATCTGTGCAAGAGAACGTTAAAGAGTCGGCGCCCGAGCAATGAAATCCTGCGACCACCCTGCACTGGCATCAGCGCAACGGCATTTACGTGTTTCAACAGAATGTCATCAGCGTCGTCGGGGTGAAAAAGGCTTGGCTGATCCATTTTGGAATGATACGAGTAAACGTGAGGGAATAATAGTCAAACTTCTCACATACTACATATTTGATTCTGATCCCTGTTGAGTCTCACACATTTGCTGACTGGTACAGCTTGTTGAGGATTGGTAAACACTAAAGCGCCAAAATTCAGGTGCAAACAGTCTCCAACAGTTGCTGACCTTCCCATACGTGAGTGGAAAAGAGGATCAAATATGAGCATCTAGGTATGGGCTGGCACCCTCAAATTCACTCTCGCTTACCCCTTAATCATCTCACGCATATCCCTAATTTGTCTCCACTGAAGCCCTGTTTCATCTCACCTTGAGCCCTGTTGAGCCTCACGTATTCACATGCAAACCGTTGTCAGCATTGAAGATTTGGTACGGCAAAGGTATTAAAGGCATTGAATGGATTCCTAGAGTTATAAACCCATCCCGTTCGGAGTTTCAAACTTCCAGAGATCCAACAGCCGTCATCAATGATGAATTTTTAGCAGCGACAAGGCAACTTGAACAATATTCTTCAGAAAAATTGATTTTCATTGCTGATATTGAAGAAAGCTAGCAAAATTACGACTGTTCAGAATTTCTACCACTCTTCAATAGAGCTAATAAATATGGCAACAAAATCCGAGCTGCTTCTTCTCCCTGAGAGTTTGGCTGATGTCATGACTCAGGCCGACAAAGCTAGCTACATGATGAACGCCGTGCGAGGCGCCCTCCTCGCTCCTGAAAACAGGAAACAGGCCCCCCATTTCAATACGACGGAGTTGGCGGCGCTTTGCGATGCTGACCGCTCTCAGATAGTTTACAGATCGTCAAAGGGCGATCTGCCTGCAGGTACCATCAATCCTGGCGGGAACCGACGAACATTCACGTTGGAAGATGCAATGCCCTGGATCCGTGAGTTTCGTGCTGATCAACTTCGCCCCAAGGGTGCTCATGCTGTTTGTATCTCTGTCGCGAATTTCAAAGGAGGCGTCGGCAAAACAACAACGGCTATGACTCTGGCGCAGGGCCTCGCTCTCAAGGGCCATAAAGTTTTGGTTCTAGACTGCGATCCTCAAGGCTCACTTACGACTCTTTTCGGAATCCTTCCAGATACTGAGGTTGATGAATCTCAGACGATCCTCCCGGTTTGTCTGGGCCAAGAAAGTAGCATCGCCCCATCTATTCAAAACACATACTGGCCTGGCCTGGATCTGGTCTGCGCTGCTCCCCTCCTCTTCGCGGCTGAGTTCGGACTTCCTGCACGGCAAATGCGAGAAACAGACTTTGAGTTTTGGAATGTTTTGAATCAGGCACTCGATGATGTTCGTGAGGAGTACGACGTGATCATTATCGATACGCCGCCTGCTTTATCCTATGTCACGATTAACGCTTTGATGGCTAGTGATGGCATCTTGATGCCCCTGCCGCCCAACGCACTTGATGCGGCCTCTGCTGCGCAGTTTTGGCGGTTATTTTCTGATTTGGCCGGTCAACTTGTCGAACAACGCGGCGTGACCAAGAGCTTCGATTTCGTGCGAGTATTACTAACTCGCGTCGATAGTCAGGACTCTACGACTGCGACCATCAGGGACTGGATCAGTAAGACATACGAAGGGAAAGTCTTGCCAGCTGAGATTCCAAAGACGACTGTAGCAAGCTCCAGTTCTGCTGAGTTTGGTACTGTCTATGACGTTGCCAAATATGACGGTAGTCAAAAGACATACAAACGCGCACGCGACGCTTATGAGCGTGTTTCAGAGTTGATGGAAGAGATTATTCGTGCTACGTGGCGCCGCCAAGTAGCTGAAGGAGGGGAATAGTTGTGGCCAAGAAGATTAATGAAAAGACGGCTGGCATCAGCCTTGCTGGATTCCAGCCACGTAGTCAGGGTGGGCAAATTGAGCCACCCTCCCCTCCTCGGCAATCTCTTGTTGACCGTATGCCTTCCTCCGTTGCAGCTGATGGTTTGGCACCCTCCCCTGCTCGAGTTGCTTCAAAATCTTTCACTGGCGCTGGCATTTTTATGTCGGCCATTACCGGAAAAGATGACGTTTCAAAGGAGCTGGCCGACGTACAAGCAAAGCTAGAGCAATTCAAAGGAGCTGAGATTACTCGCGCTTTGGATCCAAAGCTGGTTCATCCAAGTAAGTGGGCCAATCGAAGTGAACTATCGTTCAAATCCTCGGACTTCGAAAATCTGAAGTCTGAAATTGAATCTGCGGGGGGCAATGTTCAGCCCATTAAAGTGCGTCCGGTTAGTGGTGCTCGGGGTGATTTTGAGATCGTCTTTGGACATCGTCGTCATCGTGCTTGCTTGGAGTTGGGGCTCCCCGTACTGGCATTGATAGAGGAATTAAACGATGTGGCGCTGTTCTCACAGATGGACAGGGAGAATCGGCAACGTGCTGATTTGCGCCCTTTCGAGCAAGGCGTCATGTATGCGCGTGCGCTCGATGAGGGGCTTTTCCCGTCTTTGCGGAAAATGAGTGAAGCTCTGGGTGTTGACGTTGGAAATGCGAGTAAGGCGATTTCATTGGCTCGGCTGCCGGCTTCGATTTTATCTTGTTTTTCGTCTCCTCTCGATCTTCAACAGGCATGGGCAACGGATCTGTCTGTGGCTCTTCAAAAGGACCCGGATATCGTTTTGGGTAGGGCACGTAAGCTTTCCCAAATGGTGGAAAAGGAATCGGCTGTAAACATATTCAAGGAGCTGATCGGCAAGGGTGTTGTTTCAAACAACACCCCTAATCCTGAGCCGTTGCAGATCAAAGGGCCAGGCGGCCGGACGGGAACAATTGGATTCAACTCGAAGAAAAAAACATTTGAGATCTGCCTTACTGGCCTAGACTTAACCCAGATGGCGACTATCGAGGCCTCTATTCGGAAGCTGCTGGCTTGATCATGTAGGGGTGTTGTTTCAAACAACACCCCTCACAACTCCCTAAGACCCTGCGAGGTCCGAGCGCCTTCGCAGGGTCTCTTTCTGGCGCATACGTGAGAGAAATCAGGGGCCTTCGGCATCAAATTGAAATGTTCCACTTGCCTTTGGTGAGCTGGAAATGCCCAGACAAATCCGATCAAAGTAGGGCAGGGGAGCCGGGTGATATTCAACCGTGCGAATGAAGTCGGATCGGTTGACACGGGTGCGATCGCAAAGTCGGTTAGCCAGCTACGGGTGAGCAACCATGGAGCCGATTGAATGCTTGGACTCAATCACGGTTTGATTCCAATTTTGCTAAACCAAAATCCAAGTGCCGAAGTTCCATCAGCAACCAATACATTACCTGGACCCGCAATTGGAATCTCAAGTTTGAGACGAAATCGTAAGGGCTGCTGAAAGCGGGCTCATGACTTCTACCCCGTCCTTCATGGAATAAGGCTGTTCGACTGGCGCAACCAACAACTTGCGCACGGCGCCAAGGTCGATCGAGGCCGTGTAAAAGCCTTTTGAAACAGTCGGTGCTGAAGACCGCTTGATCTCGACTACCCAGGTCTGACCACCGCGAAACTCCAAGACCAAGTCAACCTCGGCTCCATTGCTGGTCCGGTAAAAGCTGGCTTGGGCGGTAGGTGCCGCATTGATGAGCTGCTCGACGACAAAGCCTTCCCAGCTAGAACCTGCCACAGGGTGGCTCAATACCGCATCGAGACTGCTCAGGCCAAGCAGGGCGTGAACCAGTCCGCTGTCGCGCACAAACACTTTGGGCGAGCGGATCAGGCGCTTGCCAACGTTACCGCTCCAGGCTGGCAGTCGGCGAACCAACATAAGGTCGCAGAGCAGGTCAATGTAGCGTCCAACGGTCTGACCGTTGATCCCTAAGGCGCCGGCAAGTTTTGACTGATCCAGTAGTTCACCCTGGTTGTGGGCCAGCATGGTCCACAAGCGGCGTAGCGTGGTTGCAGGAATCCTGGGGCCTAACGCGGGGATGTCCTTTTCCAAATAGGTCGTGATGAAGGCCTCTCGCCAGGCCAGACTTGCGGCGTCATCCTTGGCCAACCATGCCAAGGGGAATCCACCGCGCACCCATAGGGAGTTCAGTTCGGAAGGTTGGACGTCACCTGCAAAAACCTCGCGGGCTTGAAACGGCGTCAATTCAATTTGTGCGACACGGCCCGCCAGGCTCTCACTGGACTGTTGCAGCAGCACGCCCGATGCTGACCCCAACAGCAGAAACTGGCCGCTGCTTTCACCTAGGCGGCGACGCTGATCGATGACGCCACGCAGGATGCTGAAGACCCCTGGCATCCGTTGCACTTCATCCAGGATGACAAGTTGGTTGGGGTGCGCCATGAAGAAGGCTTCGGGGTCATCAAGCTGGCGTTGGGCGGAGGGAAGCTCAAGATCCAGATAGAGGGCATTGGGTCGACTTTGCTTTTGTGCGAAAGCCAAGGTGGTCTTGCCTGTCTGGCGTGGACCGAGGAGAACCACGGCCGCAAACTGGTTCAGCAGTTCGGTCAAACGTTGTTGCGCGAGTCTTTTATGCATCCATGTATTTTAACCATTCTTTGGTAAAATTACATGGTTTGTTCGTGCGTGTTGAATTGTGAGGTCTTGGACGCTTTTGGCAGCGCGGACCATGCCAATGGGTGGGCCAGGGCGGGAAGGGCGCCACATGGCGCTTCTGAGCGGCAGGAAAGGCTTTTCCTCAGATCGTAAGGTCGTGCCACAACCATAGGGAATGGCTGCGTCAAATCGACTGAACGTGGGCCTACGGTCAACAGCAGAGTTTCCGAGGAAATTGCGGTCATCTCAGAATTAATACGTTTTGCAAACGTCATGATTATCCTTATAATCAGGACGTGATAAAAATAGATCTAAAACAGCTATTTTGACTTGTACCACGTCTATTTGCATAAAAACGTTCCTAGGTTTTTCATAAAAGTGTTCCTGCGTGAACCAATGCAGCGGCTGTGCCTTTGGAGATGCACAACGTCAATTGCGACTCAACTGGAGCGCGATTCGTCATGAGTAACACGTGACACCAAAACCTTGTACATTGCTCAGTAGCCAAGACTGTCAACCTTGGTGTAAACTGTCAACTTAACTGTCAAGTACATAGCAGAGGACACCATGGGGAAAAAGCTGACCAACGCGCCGGTCTACTACACGGTCGCCCAAGTCCAGTTCAACCCGGTACTGGATATGGATGGGTACATCCCCTCCATTCAGTCCAAGTTGCGTGAGGCGCACTTTCCAGACTACAAGAAGGAAGTCTTTCAACAGCTTGTATTGCCCTTCGGTGGGGCCGAGCAAGGGCAGATGGTCGCACCAAGCTTGGCACCGCAGTCGCGCTATCTATTCGGCGACATTGATGGGCGCTCGCTTTTCTTGCTGGAGACGAATGCACTGTCATTCCAAACCACCAGCTATGACACTTTCGAAACACTCTCCGCGACCTTCCTGAAGGGTTTAGGCATCCTGAATGACGCACTGGGCCTCAACTTCGTTGAGCGCATTGGGCTTCGGTACTTGGACGCTGTTCAGCCATCGAAGGACGGCGAAACGTTGCGGGAATTCCTCGTGTCGGAAGTTCTGGGTCTTTCGCAGCGAGATGGCGGTCAACTCCAGCAATCCGTCAGCGAGACTATCTTCTCAACTGCCGCTGGGCAGCTTGTGTCGCGTGTCCTCATCCGTCATGGGCATGTTGGTCTTCCCATGGAACTGGGCGGTTTGGCACCCGTCGTCGACCCTCGATTTACCCAGCGAGATGGGCTGCATGCGATTGTCGATACAGATGCTTCTATGACACATAGAGAGACATTTGAACTGTCCAAGGTGGGAGCGCGCCTGACGGCACTCCATGATGAAATCGAGAAGTCTTTCAATGCGACGGTCACCGATCATGCGCGGGCCTCGTGGGCCTGAAGGAAAAGTAACATGAGTACGACGATGACCTATGGCGGCTGGGTTACCGAACGGCCGGCTGCGACCGGCGTCACGTCCACCCTCGTTCGCTGGGTGGGATGGATGACTGCAGCGGGTGCTGCACTGACCAGTGTTGGTACTGGAGGCGAGCTTTCTCCCCAGCAACTGCAGCGGAGCGCTCAGCAAGCACAGCACATGGTCACCGTAGTTGATGTCGCGGAGATCGAGCAGGTTCGGACTCCTGGCGAAAATCTATTGCGCATCCGCGAAGTGCTGAACCCGGCAATCTCGGACCTCGCGACAACGTTTGGCGTGTCGCGACAGTCCGTTTACAACTGGCTAAATGGCGAACCTGTTGCAGACGAGAACGCAGCAAAGCTACAGGACCTTGCTCAAGCTGCCGACGTGCTTTCGCACGAAGGTGTAAGCATCAATGCGGCGTTACTGAAGCGCAAGATCGACAATGGCCGGACGCTGATGCAGATTGCGAAGGCTGGTGAGTCAGCGATGGATGCAGCCCTGATGTTGGTTCAGATTCACAAAAGGGAGGCTGCGCAACGCGAACGCATGAATGCTCGGTTTGCCAATCGGGCGAAAACACCGGCGAGCGCCGACTTCGACCTCCCAGCAGCCAACGACCGTACTTGAAGGTGAGACGTGGCGGAATGGAATCGTGACACCCCATGGCGCCAAGGGCATCTACTGGGCAACGAAGCGATTGAAGCCCTGAAGCTTCGTAGCTCTATGGAGCTTGACCAGACGCTGGTCATCGTCGCCAGCCACGATTGCGACCTCGCGCAAGCTCCCGAGGGGGAGCCTGTCATCGAAGTTGTCGTTGGCCGTTTGGTGACGGACAAAGACGGCAACTGCACACACGCCAAAAATGCCCGCAAGCTCCACGTCGAGTTTGCGGGCGATGCAGTTTTTTGGGCCGAGTTCGAGACGACCGCTAAGCTGTCCATCGACAAACGCCTACTAAACGATTTCGTCCCGCGCC
Organism: Burkholderiales bacterium; assembly: GCA_037143475.1. GTDB lineage: Bacteria > Pseudomonadota > Gammaproteobacteria > Burkholderiales > Burkholderiaceae_C > Allorhodoferax. The sequence goes on from JBAWYQ010000001.1 coordinate 95,196, forward strand.
CTGGGGCGTATCTGTCCTCAGAGAACTACAACATCTTTCAGATGTGGTTGGCCAGTCGATATCGCCGCTCGGCATTCCCGGACGAGTTCGAGCGACGCCTCATCAAAGAGTTAAAGCTCAATGAGAAGATTGCCAAAGCAGTGAAGCCTCATGGTGAGCTGATTGCAGGAGTGTTCTTCGATGTGGATGGGGGTGTCGAGGTCACTCGCGACGGCCCAAACGACACCTACACCCTCGACATCATCATCCTGCACTCAGCTGACCAGGACTTCGTCGTGGCAGAGAAGGCAGCGGACACGGCAGCCAAAGCCATCGAAAAGGCATTCAAGGACAAGCTGTTCGATCCCACCAAGACATGGCAACACATCGAACTACGCTCCTGTGATCCTGTGTCTGAATCGGTCCTGACCTATCAGCAATTCAAGCAGTTGAAGCGCTGGAGGCTGGAGCATATCAGCCTCGCTGCTGACCCGCAGCAGCCGGTCCTCGCCGAGTAGGATCCGCAAAATCCGGTCTTGCGAAGCTCGTATGACAGGTTCCAGCCTGGGGATTTCACAGCTTCATAGATTCAAGAATCAAACGGGATCGACACCTGCATGAGCCGGTTCATCTGGCGTGACATTGGTGATGCACAGGGTCAGTACGTCGGTCGCACTGATTCCAAGACACCAGCGCGCTTCCAGACTGGCGGATGAGACCCGAATGTCCCTGGCCGAAGGTTGATGGTGGCTTTGGCGAGCAACGTCATCACGGACCGAACGCCAAAAACTCAGAAGCCCGGCGCCGCTGATCCATCGAACAAGCCATAGGTGAGCCAAATCGGGGCCCGGTTCAAGGGCTGGGTTTGACTGAGACTGGCCGCCCCAGGCCGGGATTGCCTGGTCCAGGGCTAGCCAATAGGGCCTGCAAGCGAGACTGGCTTTCGAATCGAAACCGTGTTCGCCCGCGGCGCGCCTCCACAGGACAAGCGCCCAGGCAGTGCGGACGTTGGGGTCACCCATCTCGAGGAGGGCGCCAATCTCCTGTGCTTCAACTGCGGCGCCAAGGCGAGCCAACCATCGCTGTTGGTGGCGGTCTGAAAGCGCGTAAAAATGACGATTGAGCGCGGTTTTGGGTT
>JBAWYQ010000002.1:0-63208 GCA_037143475.1 Burkholderiales bacterium
CAGATCAACTCTGCGGTAGGGCAATTGAACCAGACCACCCAGCAAAATGCGTCGAGCTCCGAAGAACTGGCCGCCACCAGTGAAGAGATGAGCAGCCAGGCCGAGCAGTTGCAGCAGACCATGACCTTCTTCAAAGTGGACGGAATAGGCCGGCAACCTCTTCAATAACATTGATTAAAACAAGCGTCTCCATTACAAAACCATGACTGCAATTTCACATGTGTGGGGTCGACTCGGGCTACAGATCAAGTTGCAGATTCTGATTCAGAGTTTCCTGATCGTCATTCTCCTTTCCGCTCAGCAATGGGTTGCCACCGAATTTAAAAATGAGAGTCTGAAATCTGCCGAACAACGTGCGACTGCCTTGGCCGACAGCGTCATCAATGGCATGAACACGATGATGGAAATTCAAGTGGGTGGTAAAGATGCCATCAGTGATGTCAAGAGCCGTGCGCTGTTCAAGTCAAGGTTGGGGGTGTCTGACAAACTCCTGGAATTGCGCGTGGTGCGAGCCAAAAGTGTCAACGACGAGTTTGGCGAAGGTTTACCGCAGGAAGGGCCGGTTGACGAGTTGGACCGCATCGTGCTGGCCGGTGGCAAGCCTGAGTACAAGACAACCCTCGGCGTGAATGGCGAGGCCTCATTGCGCGTCGTGCTGCCATCCATTGCGCGCAAGGAGTTCCGCGCTTCCAAATGTCTGGACTGCCATGCCGTGGATGAAGGCACGGTGTTAGGCCTGGTCAGCATGACGGTTGATATCAAGGATGAAATGGCCGAGATCCGAAGGCTCAACGCCTTGCTGTGGATCGGTCAGGGAATCTTGCAGTTCGCATTATTTTTGGTCATTCGACTCATAGCACGTTCCATGACCAGGAGGTTGCAGCAAGCAGTTGAAGTCTCCAATCGGCTGGCCACGGGCGACTTGACCGTGAAGATCGAGGTCAATTCAAAAGACGAAATTGGTCAACTGCAGCAATCGATGAGCGACATGCTGGATAAGCTCTCGCATGTGGTGACCGATGTCAACAGCGGTGTGCAAGCCCTGGCCAGTGCGTCAGAAGAGGTGAGCGCCACGGCACAAGCCCTGTCCCAAGCCGCCAGCGAACAGGCAGCCGGTGTGGAAGAAACCAGTGCTTCGATTGAGCAAATGACATCGAGCATCGCCCAGAACACCGAAAACGCCAAGGTCACCGAAGGCATGGCCAGCAAGGCCGCCCAGGACGCCGCTGATGGCGGTGAATCCGTTAACGCTACCGTGGCCGCCATGAAGCAGATCGCCAAGAAGATTAGCATCATTGACGACATCGCCGCACAAACCAACCTGCTGGCCCTGAACGCCGCCATTGAAGCAGCACGAGCTGGCGAACATGGCAAAGGCTTTGCCGTGGTGGCCGCTGAAGTACGCAAACTGGCTGAGCGCAGCCAGGTGGCAGCGCAAGAGATTGGCGAAGTGGCCATCAGCAGCGTGGAGTTGGCTGAAAAGGCTGGCGAACTGCTCGAGCAAATGGTGCCAACCATTCGCAAGACGGCAGACCTGGTGCAGGAAATATCGGCCGCATCGAGCGAACAATCCTCAGGCGTAAGTCAGATCAACTCGGCTGTGGGTCAACTCAACCAGACCACCCAGCAGAATGCAGCCAGTTCTGAAGAGCTGGCTGCCACCAGTGAAGAGATGAGCAGCCAGGCCGAGCAGCTGCAGCAGACGATGACCTTCTTTAAAATAGACGCCAAGATGAAAACAGGGAACGCATGACGCCTATTACCGATAAAGAACTCGCGCAATTTCGACGCTTTATTTTCGAAGCGGCCGGCATCACCATGTCGGAGCAAAAGAAGGCGCTGGTTGAAGGGCGCCTTGGCAAGCGCCTGACCGTGCATGGGCTGGAGAGCTTTGGCCAGTATTTCAATTTGCTCACGTCAGGAAATCACCCTGATGAAGTGCAGGTGGCGGTGGATTTACTCACCACGAACGAGACCTACTTTTTTCGTGAGATCAAGCACTTTGAGTTTTTGCGCACACAGGCTCTGTTGGCACGCGCTCGCGTGCAGCCCTTTCGGGTCTGGAGTGCGGCTAGTTCCAGCGGGGAAGAGGCTTACAGCATTGCCATGGTGCTGGCGGATTGCATGGAGTCCACGCCCTGGGAGGTGCTGGGTACCGACATCAGCACCCAGGTTCTTCAGGGTGCCACGCGAGCCTTGTACACCATGGAACGTGCCCGCCACATTCCACCGGACTACCTGCGCCGCTTTTGTCTCAAGGGTTCAGGAGAGCACCAAGGAAAGCTGTTGATCGAGCGCAACCTGCGTAGCCGGGTGCTGTTTCGCCATCTCAACCTCAATGTGCCACTGCCCAACATGGGTCAGTTTGATATGATTTTTTTGCGCAATGTGATGATCTATTTCAACGATGAAACCAAGCGCGAAGTAGTTGCTCGGGTGATATCGACCATGAAGCCGGGTGGGTTCTTCTGCGTGGGCCACTCCGAAAGCCTGAATAACATCAGCAACGCGGTGGAGTCGGTGGCGCCATCAATCTACCGAAAGGCGGGTTGATATGCACCGCATCGAAGGCCTGATTGACATTTTTTTGCAACCGGGCGAGTTTTTTGTTGCGGATGCCGAGTTCCAAATACGCACCATGCTGGGCTCTTGCGTGTCGATCACGCTGTGGCATCCGTTCAAGCGTGTGGGCGCCATGTCGCATTTCCTGCTGCCCACGCGTGGCGCTTTTGACACGAGCGCGGGGCTTGACGGGCGCTATGGTGATGAGGCCCTACAGCTCATGGTGAGTGAACTGAAGCAGTTGGGCGTGGCTGCTTCACAGTGCCAGGCCAAGGTATTTGGCGGCGGGAATATGTTTCCCGATCATTTCCGTGCTGGAGCCATGAATGTAGGTCAACGCAATGGTGAGGCCGCGCTGGAGCTGTTGAACCACCATGGTGTCCCCATCGTGTCCGAGAGCCTGTTTGGTATCGGTCACCGACAGATTATTTTTGATGTCCGCAATGGCGATGTGTGGTGTCACCAGGTTGCACTCAGCAACTCGGGGCAGGAGCCAGAAGGAGATTTGCTATGACGCGTATCAAAGTTTTGGTAGTGGATGACTCGGCCGTGGTGCGCCAGGTGGTAACCGGTCTGCTGGACGAGGATCCCGATATTGAAGTGATTGCAGCCTGTGCCGACCCGATACTGGCGATCGCACGCATGAAGGTGCAGTGGCCAGATGTGATTGTGCTGGACGTTGAAATGCCCCGCATGGATGGCATTACCTTTTTGAAGAAGATCATGGCCGAGCGCCCCACGCCGGTGGTGATTTGCTCGACCCTGGCTTTATCGGGCGCAAAAACCTCGATTGAGGCGCTGGCCGCGGGTGCGGTGGCGATCATCACCAAGCCGACGTTGGGGCTCAAACAGTTTTTGGTGAATGCATCCGATGATTTGGTCATCGCTGTCAAGGCGGCTGCCAAGGCCAACGTGAAGAAGTACCAACCGGTGGTCGCGCGAGAAAAGAACACGGCCGATGTCATCATGTCGGCCGCTGACAAGCACACCGCCATGATCCAGACCACCGAACGGGTGGTGGCGCTGGGCACTTCCACGGGCGGCACACAGGCGCTGGAGGTGGTGTTGACCAGTTTGCCAAGGGTCACGCCGGGCATCGTGATCGTGCAACACATGCCTGAAAAGTTTACTGCCGAGTTTGCCAATCGGCTCAATGGCCTGTGCAAAATCGAGGTGAAGGAGGCGCAAAACAACGACCGGGTGATTCCGGGGCGAGCTCTGATTGCGCCAGGTGGCAAACACATGCTGTTGCGTCGCACCGGTGCGCAGTATTACGTTGAGGTGATGGACGGCCCGCTGGTCAATCGCCACCGCCCATCGGTCGACGTGCTGTTTCGCTCAGTCGCTAAATGCGCGGGTGCCAACGCCCTGGGCGTGATCATGACCGGCATGGGCGATGACGGCGCTGCCGGGTTGATGGAGATGCGCACCGCGGGCGCCCACACGCTGGCGCAGGACGAAGAAAGCTGCGTGGTGTTTGGTATGCCCAAAGAAGCCATTAAACGTGGCGGAGTGGAGCGGGTCGTGCCGCTAACGGCTATCGGTCGCGAGATTTTGCAGCAGCTGCGGATATAGAATTCGCTATAAAGTTTATAGCTGCTTACGCAGTGTATTCGGGGGATAGAGTCTCTTTTCGGTGATACCCTCAGGCTGCCAGAGCCTCCAGAAGCTCGGTCTCGATTTCGATCTGCTTGCGGTTGTGCTGCAGCTCCGGGCCGTCAATCAGGAAGGTGTCTTCCACCCGCTCGCCCAGCGTTGCGACCTTTGCGAGTTGCAGATTGAGGTGGTGGTTTGCCAGCACACGGGCCACGCTGTAGAGCAGGCCCACGCGGTCACTGGCCGATATATTGAGCAGCCAGCGCTGGCCTTTTTCATCAGGAGTCAGCGTTACGCGGGGTGCGATGGGAAAGCTCCTGACACGGCGCGACACCCGGCCACGGCTGGGTTTGGGCAACGGGCCGGCGTCCGCTACCACCTTGGCCAGACCGTTTTCCAGCATGCTGGTGAGTTCGCGGTAATGCTCGGTCACATCTTCTTCGGGCGAGGTCACTTGAAACGTGTCGAGTGCATAGCCGGCCAGCGTGGTGTGGATGCGCGCGTCCAAAACGCTAAAACCGCCCCTGTCAAAGTAGCCGCAAATACGGGCAAACAGGTCCGGCTGGTCTTTCGTATAAACCAATACTTGCAATCCGGTGCCACCGGGTGGCGAGCGGCGCGACTGCACGATCGGACGTTGGGTCGCGACATGGCGGGAAAGATGTTTGGTGTGCCAGGCGATGTCCACTGCTTCGTGGCGCATGAAATAGCTGACATCCAGCGTGGCCCATAAGGCTTTTTCGGATTCGAATGGCGATGAGTGCAGCGCCAGAATGACCAGAGCCTCACGCTTGCGCGCCTGCACATCGGCATCGGGGTCGGGAGCATGGCCGCCCAGCGCCCGGCTGGTGTAGCGGTACAGGTCTTCAAGCAGCTTGCCCTTCCAGGCGTTCCATACCTTGGGCGACGTGCCCCGGATGTCGGCCACCGTCAGCAGGTAGAGCGCTGTGAGCTGGTGTTCGTTGCCAACCCGCTTGGCAAAATCTGCAATGACCTGTGGGTCGCTCAGGTCTGACTTTTGCGCGATGCGGCTCATGGTCAGGTGTTCGCGCACTACAAATTCGATCAGTTGGGTATCTTCGCTGGCAAAGCCATGTTGTTTGCAAAACCGGCGCACCTCGGCCGCACCCAGGTCAGAGTGATCACCGCCACGCCCTTTGGCGATGTCGTGAAACAGGGCGGCGATGTACAGGAGCCATGGCTTGTCCCACCCGCTGGCCAGCTGGGAGCAGAACGGGTATTCGTGCGCATGCTCGACGATGAAGAAGCGGCGCATATTGCGCAGCACCATCAGGATGTGCTGGTCCACGGTATAGACGTGGAACAGGTCGTGCTGCATTTGCCCCACGATGCGGCGAAACACCCACAGATAACGCCCCAGCACGGAGGTCTGATTCATCAGCCGCATCGCATGGGTGATGCCTTGGGGCTCTAACAATATTTTGCGAAACGTTTCGCGGTTGACCGGGTCACTGCGAAAGCCAGAATCCATCAGGTCACGGGCGTTGTACAGGGCGCGCAGCGTGCGCGCAGACAGCCCTTTGACACCCACTGTGGTCTGGTACGCCAGAAAGGTTGCCAATATGGCGTGGGGCTTGCGCTGGTAAAGGTCGTCGCTCACCACATCAACCATGCCGGCCTTGTCATTGAAATCGTCATCAATGCGGCGCAGGACGTGGGTTGAGGGGTTGAGGCGTTCCTCAATATTGAGCATCAGAATCTGGTTGAGCTGGGCAACCGCTTTGGCTGCCCAGTAGTAACGCTTCATCAGCTTTTCGCTGGCGCGCACCGGGTGCTTTGCGCCAGTGCTTTGCGTTGAGACCGCATTCAAAGAGTTGAATGACTCGCCCACGGCGTTCTGAAGGTCGAAAATCAGGCGGTCTTCACGCCGGTTGGCAAGCAGGTGCAAGCGTGCCCGTATACGGACCAGCAAGGACTCGTTGCGCTTGATTTGCTGCGTCTCAAATGGCGTGGCCAATTTATTGGCGGCCAGGGTTTGCCAGTTGTCTCCAAATCCCGCCGCTTTGGCGACCCACAGGATGACCTGTAAATCACGCAAGCCGCCGGGAGATTCCTTGCAATTGGGTTCCAGCGAGTAAGGCGTGTTTTCGTATTTTGTATGGCGCTGTCGCAGTTCCAGTGTCTTGGCAACAAAAAATGCCTGGGGGTCAATGGCGGCAAAAAACGCGGCTTCAAACGCATGCATCAGTTCGGTGCTGCCCACCACGAGGCGGCATTCCAGCAGCGCGGTCTGTATCGTGACGTCTTTTTCGGCCTCGGCTAAACAGTTGTTCAGTGTGCGTACGCTGGAGCCGATTTCAAGACCCGTGTCCCAGCAACTTCCGATGAAGGATTCAATCCGGCCTTTGAGTTCTGCGTCGTTCTCCGGGTCAAATGCATTGGGCATCAGCACCAACACATCGACATCAGAGAAAGGAAACAGCTCACCGCGCCCATATCCACCGACTGCCAACAAAGCCAGTTGCGATGGCATCCCTGCATGCTCCCATAGCTGCTGCAAGACGCTATCGGCCAGAAGGGCCAGTCGGCCAAGCGCCTTGTGTATATCGCGTCCCTTTGCCCCCGGGTGCCCTATGGACTGCAGAAGTTGCGTTTTTTGAGCCTTGTATTCCGTGCGGATTGCCAGTAGGTCGGCCATGTGTTCAATGCTCGGTTGCGGTGGGTATCAGGCGGCGGCTTGTGTCGGCACAAATGCGGGTATAGGCGGCGAGCCTGCCGACAGCGTCAACACCTCGTAGCCCGTTCGGGTGACCAGAATGGTGTGTTCCCATTGTGCGGACAGGGAGTGGTCCCTGGTGACGATGGTCCATCCGTCTTTTTCTGGCCCGTCCTTGATGTCTCTTTTGCCTGCATTAATCATGGGTTCGATGGTAAAAGTCATACCTTCGACCAGTTTCTCGAGCGTGCCCGGACGACCATAGTGCAGTACTTGCGGTTCTTCGTGAAACACCAGCCCAATGCCATGGCCACAAAATTCGCGCACCACGCTGAAGCCATGCCCTTCAGCGAACTGCTGAATGGCGTGGCCAATGTCCCCCAGATGAATGCCCGGTTTGACCATTTTGATGCCATGCCACATGGCATCGTAGGTCATGTTGCACAGGCGCTTGGCAGCGATGGATACATCGCCCACAGCGAACATACGGCTGGAGTCGCCATGCCAGCCGTCCTTGATGACAGTGACATCAACGTTGACAATGTCTCCCTTTTTGAGGGACTTGTCATTGGGAATGCCATGACAGACCTGGTGGTTGATCGAGGTGCAGACCGACTTGGGGTAGGGCTTGTTGCCACCGCCCGTGTAGTTCAGCGGTGCGGGTATGCCACCTTGCACATTCACGATGTAGTCGTGGGCCAGCTTGTCAATTTCGTTGGTGGTGACACCCGGCTTGATAAATGGCGTCAGGTAGTCCAGAACTTCGGATGTGAGTCGGCCGGCAATGCGCATGCCTTCAATGCCTTGGGCGTCTTTGTAGGTAATTGTCATCGGTCAATTATCCCAGAGGCCGATTCACTGCGTGCGTGGCTTGTCTTTCCAGGATGAAGCGCCGAGCAATACAACCTGCAATTGCTTGACGAAGTTTTCCATCATTTCGGCTTCAAGCATGGGTTGTTCGGGCGGTAGATCCAGAATTTCAGGAGCTGCGGCCAGCATGGTGGTGACGATCAGGCCGCACACCATTTGCAGGCTGGCCGTGGAGAGGTCTTTGTAGATTCCCAGGCGACGGAAGTCTTGCGCCATTTCGTTGGTGAAATGGGCTACCTCGTTGCGAATTGCCATACGCAGGATCCGGCTGCCACCCGAGCGCTCGCTGGAGACAAACAGAAACAGCAGACGATTTTCAAGGACGTACTGGTGGTAAACCGTGACGGAGCGGCGAACGATGTCGACTTCGGTTACACCGGTCTGGCGCGCCTCGCGCAACAGGCGCCGCAGTGTGACACCCATTTCTTCCACCAGCTCCAGCCCCAACTCGTCCGTGTTGCGAAAGTGGCGGTAAAAAGCGTTGGGCACCATGCCGGCTTCGCGGGCGATTTCGCGGATGCCCAGGCTCGTGAAACTGCGGCCTTCTCCCATCAAGGCCAACGCAGCTTGCAGCAGGCTGTTGCGGGTCAGGTCTTTGCGCTCGGTGCGGGTGAGCTTGTCCTTGCGGTCTGCGGTAGTAGTGGACTTGGTCATGGTTTTTTAGTGTACGGTTGTTTTATGACGAATGCTTGAGTTGCTGCTGCGCTTGTCGTTCAGCGAATTTACATTTGACTGACCATACTAATTTTGAACGCTGAACTTGACAATTAGTGTACAAGTGTACACAATAAATCCTTTGTATACGTCAAAGCTGTTGAAGTGGGTTGCGCGACAGATGCCGGTTTGATGCACTGCAATATTCGGTTAGATAGAACGCTCTATGTTAAATGACCAATTGGTCGGTAACATCGCGCCCAAAAGGAGTTTCCCGATGACAGATTCGTATCTTGGCTTTGCCAATTCCACCCTCGGCTCCCGCATTGCCGCCGCTTTGGGGTTGCCGCAACCCTTGCCATTGGAGCGCTACAAGCCTGGCCAACCGGTCATCAAAGGTGGCGTTTTGGTTGGTGGTGGCGGTACGCCGCAACTGCTGGTTTCCCTGGCTGCTGCTTTCAAGGCCATGGGTGCTCAGACCGTGGCGCATAAGGACATACCGCAGTGGATAGCTATTGCCAACCAGGCGGGATTGATGTCCGGGCGCTGGGGTACTGACGGCAAACCGGGTGAGAAAGTCAAAGCACTGGTGTTTGATGCCACGGGCATGGATGACAGCACACAGGCCGATGCCATTTACAACTTCTTTCATGACGCCGCGCGTTCGGTGTTGACCTGTGGGCGTGTGATCGTTCTGGGGCGACCACCAGAAACATGCCAATCGCCGCGTCAAGCGACTATTCAGCGCTCGCTGGAAGGGCTGACCCGCTCATTGGCCAAAGAGCTCAAGCGCGCCATTGCGGTGCAACTGGTTTACGTGGCCGAAGGAGCCGAGGATCAATTGGAGGGCACACTGCGCTTCTTGCTGTCACCGCGTTCGGCCTATGTCTCTGCGCAGGTCGTGCGACTGGGCAAGCCGATTGGGCCAGTGGCACCCACCGTGGACTGGACACAACCACTGGCCGGAAAAAAGATTCTGGTTACCGGTGCGTCGCGCGGAATTGGCGCTGCCATTGCCGAGGTCATGGCACGCGACGGGGCTCAGGTTATTTGTCTGGATGTCCCGCAGGCACAAGTCGGTCTGGATGAAATTGCCAAGAAGTTGGGTGCCAAAGCGTTGGCATTGGACATTGGATCCTTGCAAGCACCACAGGCGCTGGTGGATGCGGCACTGGCGGATGGAGGCTGGGATGTGGTCGTGCACAACGCCGGCATCACCCGTGACAAGACCATTGCCAACATGAAAGACCACCTGTGGCAGGCTGTGGTGAACGTGAATCTGTCGACCCAGGAGCGCATCAACGACGCATTGGTAGCGTCGGGCGCACTCAAGGCCGGTGCGCGCATCGTGTGCGTATCGTCCATCTCCGGTATTGCCGGCAATCTGGGTCAAACCAACTACGCACTGTCCAAGGCCGGTGTCATTGGTATGGTGCAAAGCATGGCACCGGTGTTGGCAACAAAGGGCATCACCATCAATGCGGTGGCACCCGGTTTCATTGAAACCCAAATGACTGCAGCGGTGCCTTTTGCAATACGAGAAGCGGGTCGCCGCATGAATTCGATGGGGCAGGGCGGTCAACCGGTGGACGTGGCGGAAACGATTGCGTGGTTTGCATCACCTGCTTCCAGCGGGCTGTCCGGCAACGTTGTCCGTGTTTGTGGCCAAAGCCTGATCGGAGCCTGATCATGAAACCCATTGAGGTGACTGAGTTTCCAAGCCTTGCAGCAACATTTTTCCGTGCATTGGGCACCGGAGCCAAGCGCCCGGGGCGGGTCAATAGCCTGCCTCCAGTGGAGTTGGTGCTGCCCCGTGTCGTGCTCAATGCACAGCATGTAGGTCAATACTCGGCGTTGTGCGGATTCCATGTCGGACAAGGCGTACCGCTGATCTACCCACAGTTGCTGACCTTTCCACTGGTGACTGCCTTTATTTGCTCGCCGCAATGTCCATGGCCTGCCATGGGCACGGTCCACTTGGCCAATACCATTGAGCAGCACAAGCCTTTGCACGCAGGAGACGTGGTGCGTGTGGAAATGGGCACTGGCAACCTTTTTTCGCACGAAAAGGGTCAGGGTTTTACGCTGGACCTGCGCATTGTGCGGGGCGATGACCTGGTCTGGAGTGCCACACAGAGCTTGCTGCGTGTTGGTGTCAAAGAGACTTCCGGCGCGCCCTATGCCAGCCAGATTGCGACCGATGCGCCCCTGTCCTGCCAGACCGAGTTTTCGGCGCCGGCTGATATGGGCCGCCGATACGGTGCGGTCTCTGGCGACCGCAATCCGATCCATATGGCCGCCCTGACTGCCAAAATGTTTGGCTTCAAGCGCGCCATTGCCCATGGCATGTGGACAAACGCCCGTGCGTTGTCGTGCCTGCTGCCGGTAACGCCGGTGGAGCAGGCACGTCTTGCGGTGGAATTCAAAACGCCGCTGTATTTGCCGGGCCGCGCCTCGTTGTGGAGTGCGCGCAACGGCACATCGGCACTCTTTGAAGTGCGTGACGCCAAGGGACAAAAGCCCCATCTGCGTGGGCAATTGAGTTATTGACACCCACTCCATCTGAATATTTTTCTAATTTTCCAAGAGGACCCAACATGAACACCATTCGTCGCGTCGCCATTCTGGGCGGCAACCGTATTCCCTTCGCCCGCTCGAACACCGTTTACTCCCAAGCCTCCAACCAGGAAATGCTGACTGCCACGCTTCAAGGGTTGGTGGACCGTTTTAACTTGCATGGCGAGCGCATGGGTGATGTGGTTGCCGGTGCGGTGATGAAGCACTCAAGGGATTTCAACCTGGTACGTGAATCAGTTTTATCGACCACGCTGGCTCGCGAGACCCCGGCCTTTGATATCCAGCAGGCCTGCGGCACCGGTCTGGAAGCCGCCATGATTGTGGCCAACAAAATTGCATTGGGCCATATCGACTGCGGTATTGCCGGTGGTGTGGACACGACTTCGGACGCCCCCATCGCGCTAAACGAAAAGCTGCGCAAAATTCTGCTGGATCTGTCGCGCGCCAAGTCTGCCGCACAACGGTTGGCGGTTGCCACGCGCATCCGCCCCGCCATGCTGGTCCAGCCGGCGTTGCCGCGTAACGGAGAGCCACGCACCGGTTTCTCGATGGGCGAGCATGCTGAGCAGATGGCGCGTGAGTGGGCCATTCCTCGCGAAGCACAAGACGAGTTGGCGCTCAAGAGCCACCAGAACCTGGCCAAGGCCTATGAGCAGGGCTTTTTCACAGACCTGATGACCCCTTTCAAGGGTGTCACCAAGGACAACAACCTGCGCGGTGATCTGACAATCGAAAAACTTCGCGCCTTGAAGCCTGTTTTTGACAAGAAAGTTGCAGCAGGACAAGGCACGTTGACGGCTGGTAATTCAACCCCATTGACCGATGGCGCGTCGGCCGTGCTGCTGGCCAGCGAAGAGTGGGCTGCCGCGCACAACTTGCCGGTGCAGGCCTACATCACGTTTAGCGAAGTGGCCGCTGTGGACTTCTTTGACAAGAAGGAAGGTCTTTTGATGGCCCCGGCTTACGCTGTGCCGCGTATGCTGGAACGCGCTGGCTTGACGCTGCAGGACTTTGATTACTACGAGATCCATGAAGCCTTTGCCGCCCAGGTGTTGTGCACGCTGAATGCCTGGCAAGACAAGGTGTTCTGCAAACAGCAACTCGGGCTGGACAAGCCGTTGGGCAAGATCGACATGAAAAAACTCAACGTTAACGGCAGCTCGCTGGCAGCGGGGCACCCCTTTGCAGCAACCGGCGGTCGCATCGTGGCCACATTGGCCAAGATGCTGGCGCAAAAGGGCTCTGGCCGTGGCCTGATCTCGATTTGCGCCGCAGGTGGACAAGGCGTCGTCGCCATCATTGAAAGGTAATTGCATGTTGCACTACAAAGCCCCCTTGCGCGATATGCGCTTTCTGATCAACGAAGTGCTGGACTATCCCACGCACTACAGCACGCTGTCCAACGGAGCCGAAGCCACCCCCGAGATGGTTGACGCCATTCTGGAAGGCGCAGCCACGCTGTGCGAAGAAGTGCTGGCACCCTTGAACGCCTCGGGCGACAAAGAGGGCTGTCACCTGAAGGATGGTGTGGTGACTACGCCGGCTGGCTTCAAGGAGGCTTACGCGCAGTTCGTGGCGGGCGGCTGGCAGGGTCTGTCGTTTCCCGTGGAATATGGTGGCCAGGGTATGCCCATGTCATTAAACCTGTTCAAGTCCGAGATGATGGGTGCGGCCAACTGGTCGTTCAACATGTACCCTGGCTTGAGCATTGGCTGCATCAACACGCTGTTGCAGTACGGTACCGATGCCATCAAGACTGTCTACCTGCCGCGCCTGGTGGCCGGTGAGTGGACTGGCACCATGTGCCTGACCGAGCCGCAGTGCGGCACCGACTTGGCGCAGGTCAAGACCCGAGCGGAGCCACAGGCTGATGGAACCTACGCGTTGACTGGTACCAAGATATTCATCTCATCGGGGGACCACGATCTGGCGGAAAACATCGTGCACATCGTGCTGGCCCGTCTGCCAGATGCGCCTGCCGGTACGCGTGGCATTTCGCTGTTTGTCGTGCCCAAAAATGTTGTGGCTGCCGACGGCAGCATTGGAGCGCGTAACAACGTGAACTGCGGTTCCATCGAGCACAAGATGGGCATCAGCGCCAACGCCACCGCTGTGCTGAACTTTGACGGCGCAATCGGCACCATGATTGGCGAGCCCAATAAGGGCTTGGAGGCCATGTTCACCTTTATGAATACAGCCCGCATTGGCACTGCCATCCAGGGTGTTGCACATGCTGAGCTGTCGTTCCAGGGTGCGTTGCCGTACGCGCAGGAGCGCCGTTCCATGCGCTCGTTGTCTGGAAAAAAAGATCCCGATCAGGTGGCCGATGCGCTGATCTGGCACCCCGACGTACGGCGTATGCTGCTGACACAAAAGGCGATTGCCGAGGGTGGACGAGCCATGGTGTATGGCGCTGCGCAGATTTCTGACAAGATGTTCAACGCAGTGCTGGAAGGCGACAAGGCAAAGTACAAGAAGTACGATGACGAATTGGGCTTCTATACCCCTATCCTCAAGGGTTTCTTGACCGAGATGGGTCTCGAAGCAGCCAACCTTGGCATACAAGTGTTCGGCGGCCACGGCTACATTGGCGAGCACGGCATGGAGCAGATCGCCCGCGATGCCCGCATTTCCACCCTGTACGAAGGTACAACCGGCATTCAGGCGCTGGACCTGCTGGGCCGCAAGGTACTGCTCAACACCAAGGGCAAATGTGTGCGCGACTTCAGTGGCACCGTGCTGCGTTTTGCAAAGCCCTTTGCGCTACAGCGCGGAACAATGGGCCAGATGGCTCGCACCCTGGTTCGCCGGACGGCGCAGTGGAATCTGCTGACCACCCTGATCATGCTGCGGGCATCCAAGGATAGGGAACAAGTTGGTTCGTCCAGTGTGGACTACCTGATGTACTCCGGCTTTGTGATGATGGGCTACTTCTGGGCGCTGCAGGCGGCCAAGGCCACAGAACTGCTGGTCAGCGGCAAGGGTAAAGAGTCGACCGACTTTTACACCGCCAAGATACAGACCGCCGAGTTCTACTTTGCCCGTTTGCTGCCGCGTGCCGACAGCCACTACAGCGCAGCGCTAGCACCGACCAGCGCGGTCATGCAAATGCCGCAGGAGCTGTTTCAGATGGCGTGATGCAGCTTTTTCCGTGGTCATTTTTTTTGAGATCAGAGTCCAATTAATCGGCCACGGCCACGCAGTTGCGGCCTTTGCGTTTGGCTGCGTAAACGCCCAGATCTGCCGCCTTGAGCAAATCTTCCATGCTGGCCATGGCAGCCGTGCGAACCGCCACGCCCACGCTGATGCTGCCGCGCCACTCGCCGGAGCCGGCTCTGACCCGAAGCGCGGCGACCTCGGAGCGGATTTTTTCGGCCAGCTGCAATGCGCCGTCCATCGGGGTGTCGGTGCAAATGATCAGGAATTCGTCGCCGCCCAGGCGGCAGACCAGGTCGTCGGTGCGCACCGCGTTGCGCAACTGCTTGGACAGTGCACGCAGCACCCCATCCCCGGCGTCATGGCCATAGGTGTCGTTGATCTGCTTGAAACCATCGGCGTCAATCATCATGCAGGCCAGCGCGGCGTTGCTGTTGATTGCATTCACCCAGGCCCGTTGAAAGCTGCGCATGGCGTGGCGACGATTGGGCAAGTGGGTCAGGACATCGGTGTTGGCAATGTCGTCGAGTTGCTGGTTCGCATCCATCAAAGCCTGCGTGCGCTCGGCTACCCGGGCCTCCAGCGTTTTGTTCAACTGGACCAGCGCGTGGTTGCGCTCCGAGACTTGCTGAAACAGGCCGTTGAGGGCCGATAGCAACGCGTCTTTGGCGGGATCCTGCGCAGGTGCATCTGGCTGTGCCGCGGCGTTCAAGTCGCCGCCGGACGTGATCAGGGCGATTTGCCTGGCCATGTACTGATCAGAACCCAGAATGTGGTAGGCCAGCCAGTTAGTCAAAAACTCCAGCAAGCCTTTTGCAGCACCCCGGTTGTCGGCGCTGATACCGGCATACAGAAGGGCTACTTCGTCCATGAATTGGAGGTGCGTTTGCCGATGACTTTCAATATATTGCGGTGCTAAGCCGCTGGCCGCCATCAAGCCTTCTTCCTCAGCGAAGTGAAAGCCGGCGTACTGCGCGAGTTCTGCGAAGACGACTTCCAACTCGGCGGCAGTGGCGCCTTCCTCGCGCATGATCAAATCACCAAACCGGTTGATGACATCGACCAGCCGCTGGTGCTGCTCGTCAACGTCGGCCAGCCCTGTGGCGAAGCAATGGGTCCATTGAAAAGCTTGCATGATCTGGAATAACGCTAGTTCAACCGGAACACGCCAGCCGTGCGCACCAGCCCCCGGCCCTGTTCTTCCAGCGCATGGGCGGACTGCGCCGCGCTCTCCGCCATGGGCACGTTTTGCTGCGTGGCCTGGTCAATGTCCACAATCAGGTGCGCCACCCGGTCGATGGCAACGCCTTGCTCAGCTGAAGAGTGTGCAATCTCGGCCACCAGCGAGGCCACACGCTGCACGGCCTCAATCGAAGAGTCAATCGTCTTGCGGGCATCGCTGACCTGGGTCAGACCGTTCTCGACCTGGTGCACCGAGTCGTCGATCAGGCCCTTGATCTCTTTGGCGGCGGCGGCGCTGCGCCCGGCCAAGGACCGCACCTCGCTGGCCACCACCGCAAAACCACGACCCTGCTCGCCGGCCCGCGCTGCCTCTACGGCCGCGTTGAGGGCCAGGATGTTGGTTTGAAAGGCGATGCCATCAATCACGCCAATGATGTCGGTGATCTTGCGCGAACTGCTCGCTATGGTGTCCATGGTGCCAACCACCATGTCCATCGCCGCGCCACCGGCGGTAACAATGCTGCCAGCCTCTTGCACCAGTTGGTTGGCGGCTTTGGCGTTGTCGATGTTTTGCTGGACGGTGGTGGAGACCTCTTCCATGTTGGAGGCGGTTTCTTGCAGGCTGGATGCTTGCTCTTTGGTGCGCCCGGCCAAGGCCTCGTTATTTTGGCTGATGGAGGAGGCCTCCGCGCTGACGGACTCGGCGCTGGACAGCACCATGTGCGCCATCGACGCCAATGCCTTTTGCATGGCAAACAGAGATTGCATCAATTGGCCGGCCTCGTCGCTGCCGGAGTTGTCAACCTTGTTGGCCAGGTAACCCACCGCAATTTGCTTTGAAATGGCTACCGCCGCGTTGATTGGATCCGTGATGCTGCGCTGCAAGCGCCAACCCAGTGCCCAAAGGAGAAGTAAGCCGACCACAAGAACCAGTATGCCTTTGACGCGGGCCGCAGTGTAGTCGGCATTGGAGTCAGTCAGGGTCTGCCTGGCATTGATATCTTGCTGCGCCAACTGGGCGTCCAAATTGCCCTGCATTGCTATAAAAAGTGGTTCTGCTTTTTCTTTATAGATGACGGCGGTTTGTGCCAGGTCGTTACTGCGCATGGCTTGAAGCGCGGGTTTGAGTCCCTCGCTGATATAGCGCGCTCGCAACTGCGCAAACTCGTTTTGAATCTTCTTTTCTTCGTCGGTGTGACCAATGGCCAAGTAGCTGTCCCAGGATTTGCTGATGGTTTCGCTATTTTTCTCAGCCTCGGCTACTAACCTCTGGGTGTCTGCGGGATTGGCCAGAGCAATGGCTGCTGGCAAGGTCATTTGGCTGCGTAACTGCAAGCGGGCAATGGTGTCCAGGTGAAGTACGGCTCCCGCCCCTTCTCGGTATAGGGAGTCAACCTGGCGATTGGTCGCACCCATGCCCGACAGGCCAAGCCAACCGATCGCGCCAATGAGTATGGATGCCAAGAGCAGCAAGTACACAAGCCGGCCCCGAATGCCGGGATGCGTGAGATGGTCGACCAAACCCAGTATGCCGCTGCGCACCACATTGCCGCGCTCGATGCGCAAGCCGCCCGCTTTGCCTTCGCGAAAGCGGCGGTAGATGGCATCGGTGGGGGCGATGGTTTCACGCGGTGGCTTCATGCGCACCGAGGCGAAGCCAACCACCTGACCGCGTTCCCACATGGGAGAAACATTCGACAGCACCCAGTAATGGTCGCCATTTTTGCGCCGGTTTTTGACCATACCGGTCCACGAACGACCGACCTTCAGGTACTTCCACAAATCGGCAAACGCCTCTACCGGCATGTCGGGGTGGCGCACCGTGTTGTGTGGCTGACCCAGCAACTCGTCTTCGGTGTAGCCACTGGCCTCGATGAAATCGGCGTTGGCAAAGGTGATGTTGCCTTGCAGATCGGTGCGCGAAATCGGAGACTGCTCGTCGCGCAGAATGTATTCGGTTTGGGTGACGGGTTGGTTGTTGCGCATAAGTTACTCAGTAGAGCAGCCGATTGTGACAGTCGCATAAATGGGCTATTTGATATGAAACAGCTTTTTCTCGCACTTGCCTTATGAATGGCTGCAACACCTGACGTGTTGCTGATATTGGGTGACAAGACGGAGCATCTTACCAATTCCTCGCAGATCCGAGTCCAGATCAAGGGGAAGCAAACGCCGCGGGTAAAATTGGCGGCTTGACTTTTACCCCTCCATTTCCATTTTTGTACCGAATGGAAACAGCCCACTTTTTCAGGCCACCCCAGTGACACTGCATATCACCCAATTCGAGGGCAGCAATGCCCTGAGCAGCTTCCGTATTCAGCAACTTTTGCCTGCTTTGCAGGGCATCCACGACAAGATCACAGGCGTCTGCGCGCGCTTTGTGCATCTGGTGGCAGGCGACGTGGCACCCGACTCAGCCCTCAGCACCCAACTGGCCGCACTTTTGACCTATGGCGACCCGTACACCGGCCCGACTGATGGCCCATTGATTGTCGTGTCGCCGCGTCTTGGAACGGTTTCCCCCTGGGCATCCAAAGCCACGGATATTGCGCACAACTGTGGCCTGGCCGTGCACCGCATCGAGCGGCTGGTGGAATACCGACTGACCCTCAGGAGCGGCATCCTCAGCAAGCCCACGCTGAGTAATGAACAACTGGAGCAGGTTGCGGCCCTGTTGCATGACCGCATGACCGAAAGCGCTATGCTGGAGCGCGCGCAGGCCCTGGGCCTGTTCAGCGCCTTGCAGGCTGCGCCCATGGACCATGTGGATGTGCTTCAGGGTGGCAAGGCCGCCTTGGTGGAAGCCAACACGCGCTTTGGTCTGGCTCTGGCGACCGACGAAATTGATTACCTGGTCAACGCCTTCACCACGCTGGGGCGCAACCCCACCGATGTGGAGTTGATGATGTTTGCACAGGCCAACAGCGAGCACTGCCGCCACAAGATTTTCAACGCCCAGTTCACGATTGACGGGGTGGCGCAGGACCAGAGCATGTTCGGCATGATTCGCCATACGCACCAGACCCACCCGCAACATATGCTGGTGGCGTACTCGGACAACGCCTCTGTCATGGAAGGCGTTCAGGTCGAGAGATTTGTAGCCAAATCTGCCTCTAGCCCCCGTGGAATATGCGCAGCCAGCTATGAAAAGCATAGTGAAACGAATCATATTCTGATGAAGGTGGAGACCCATAACCACCCTACGGCCATCTCGCCATTCCCCGGCGCATCCACCGGCGCAGGCGGCGAGATCCGCGATGAGGGCGCCACGGGCAGGGGCTCCAAGCCCAAGGCGGGTTTGACGGGCTTTACGGTCTCCAAGCTCTGGGGCAGTGACTTTGGCAAGCCGGAGCACATCGCCAGCCCGCTGCAAATCATGACCGAGGGCCCGTTGGGTGGCGCTGCCTTTAACAACGAGTTTGGCCGGCCCAACCTGCTGGGCTACTTCCGCGAATACGAGCAAAGCGTGGAAAGCACCGTGGATACCGTGCAGCGCGGCTACCACAAGCCCATCATGATTGCCGGTGGCCTGGGCGTGATTGATTCCACCCAGACCCACAAGATTGAATTCCCGGCTGGTAGCCTGCTGATTCAGCTGGGCGGCCCCGGCATGCGTATCGGAATGGGCGGCAGCGCGGCCAGCTCCATGGCAACCGGTGCCAATGCGGCGCATCTGGATTTTGACTCGGTGCAGCGCGGCAACCCCGAGATCGAGCGCCGGGCGCAAGAGGTTATCAACCAATGCTGGATTCAAGGTAGCAACAACCCGATTCTGGCCATTCACGACGTGGGTGCCGGTGGTTTGAGCAACGCCTTCCCCGAACTGACAAACGACGCCGGGCGCGGTGCCCGCTTTGATTTGCGGGCCATCAAGCTGGAAGAATCCGGCATGGCGCCCAAGGAAATTTGGTGCAACGAAAGCCAGGAACGCTATGTGCTGGCTATTGCGCCCGAGTCGCTGGAGCAGTTTTCGGCATTGTGCGAACGCGAGCGATGCCCGTTTGCGGTGATCGGAGTGGCCACCGAAGAGCGCCAGTTGCAACTGGTGGACGAGGGTGCCGAGTCACCAGTCAATATGCCGATGAACGTCTTGCTAGGCAAGCCGCCGAAGATGCACCGCGATGTCAAATCCGTGGCGCGAACCTTCAAGCCGCTGGACCTTACCGGGGTTGACTTGCAAAAGGCCGTCATCGACGTGCTGGCGCACCCCACCGTAGCCTCCAAGCGTTTCCTGATCACAATTGGCGACCGCACGGTGGGTGGGTTGACCCACCGCGACCAGATGGTCGGCCCGTGGCAAGTGCCAGTGGCGGATTGCGCCGTGACGCTGGCTGATTTCAAGGGTTTTGCCGGCGAAGCCATGTCCATGGGCGAACGCACACCCATGGCGTCGCTGGACGCACCCGCATCGGGCCGCATGGCAGTGGCCGAAGCCATCACCAACCTGCTGGCTGCCCCTATTGAGTTGCCGCGCGTGAAGCTGTCGGCCAACTGGATGGCCGCCTGCGGAGAGCCCGGCGAGGATGCTGCGCTGTACGCCACCGTGAAGGCCGTGGGGCTGGAGTTGTGCCCGGCGCTGGGCGTATCCATCCCCGTGGGAAAAGATTCGCTGTCCATGCGCACGCAGTGGAAGGCTGATGGCTCGGACAAGAAGGTCACATCCCCCGTTTCCCTGATCGTTACCGCCTTTGCCACGCTGGCCGATGTACGCGGCACGCTGACGCCCCAATTGAATGCTCAGGAGGACACTACTTTGGTGCTGATCGACTTGGGCCATGGCAAGAACCGCATGGCCACCAGCATCCTTGCGCAGACGCTGAACCAGGTGGGTGACACCGTGCCCGACCTGGATAACGCCAAAGACCTGGTCAACCTGGTCAACGCCGTTAACACCTTGCGGGCACAGGGCAAGATTCTGGCTTACCACGACCGCAGCGACGGCGGCCTGCTGGCAACGGTGGCAGAGATGGCCTTTGCCGGCCGTGTGGGCGTGGCCCTGAACGTGGATATGCTCGTCACGGAGGGTGACGGTATTACCGATAGTCGCATGGACGTCGGTGACAGCAAGAACTGGGCAGGGCAGGTGGGTGCACGCCGTGAAGAACTGACGCTAAAGGCCCTGTTTAACGAAGAGCTGGGTGTCGTGTTGCAGGTGCGCACGGCGCAGCGCAGCGAGGTGATGCAGACGCTGCGCGAGCATGGTCTTTCCGCATTTAGCCACTTTGTCGGCAAGACGCGCCCGGCCTCCAGCGAAATCGATGCCGGCAAGAACGAGTTGCAAGTCTGGCGTGATGCGAAAGCCATCTTCAAAGCGCCATTGGCTGACCTGCACCAGGTTTGGGACGCCGTAAGCTGGAAGATTTGCCAGCAACGCGACAACCCAGCCTGCGCCGACTCGGAGCACGCAGCAGCTGGTGTTGCGAATGACCCGGGAATGCATGTTTACCTGCCAAATCAGGCGCAAGCTCCCGTGGAATATGCGCAAGCAGCTACAAAAAACGTAGCACCTGCGATCCTCACAAGCCGTCCTAGGGTGGCCGTATTGCGCGAACAGGGCGTCAACTCCCATGTGGAAATGGCATACGCCTTCACCGAAGCGGGGTTTGAAGCCTTTGACGTGCACATGACCGACCTGCAAACCGGTCGTGCCAAACTGGCGGACTTTCAGGGGGTGGTCGCCTGCGGTGGCTTCAGCTACGGCGACACTTTGGGTGCCGGCATTGGATGGGCTCGCTCCATCACCTTCAACCTGGCGCTCTCCGAACAGTTCAAGGCGTTTTTTGGCCGTAGCGACACCTTTGGTCTGGGCGTGTGCAATGGCTGCCAGATGTTTGCCGAACTGGCTGACATTATTCCCGGTGCGCAGGACTGGCCTCGTTTCACCACCAACCAGAGCGAGCGCTTTGAGGCGCGCTTGTCCATGGTCGAGGTGCTGGAGTCCCCCTCATTGTTCTTTGCCGGTATGTCGGGCAGCCGCATGCCCATTGCGGTGGCGCATGGCGAGGGCTTTGCCAACTTCAAATACCGGGGCAATGCGGACAAAGCCATCGCAGCGATGCGCTTTACGGACAACGCTGGCGGTGCCACGCAGGCTTACCCGTTCAATCCGAATGGCAGCCCCGGCGGCCTGACGGCGGTCACGACCGCGGACGGTCGATTCACCGCGATGATGCCGCACCCCGAGCGGGTGTTTCGCAATATCCAGATGAGCTGGAACGCACTGGATGCGAATGCACACAGCCCCTGGATGCAACTCTGGCATAACGCAAGACGCTGGGTCGGGTAGGGGCTTTGCAGGGCAACCATAATGGCTGCATGAAACTCCCATCCGCCTTTCCCTTGACCCTGTTGGCTACTGCGGTGGCCCTTTTTTGCACGCCTGCGACCATGGCGCAGACAGCGGGCGCTTGCCCTGCCATCCTGCAGCACGAATTTCCCCGTTTGCAGGATGATGCCCCTCAAAACCTGTGCCAATACACTGGCAAGGTGCTGCTGGTGGTCAATACGGCTAGTTACTGTGGCTTTACCAGCCAGTACGAGGGGTTGGAGGCTCTACATGCCAAGTACCAGAGCAAGGGTTTGGTGGTGTTGGGTTTTCCGTCCAACCAGTTTGGCAAGCAGGAGCCGGGTTCATCCAAGGAAATTGCGGACTTTTGCTTCAACACCTATGGCGTGAAGTTCCCCATGTTTTCCAAGTCCGATGTCAAAGGATCGGGCCGCAATCCGCTGTACACCGATCTCCTAAAGGCCACCCAGGTTGAGCCGAAATGGAATTTTCACAAATTCTTGGTGGATCGCAGCGGCAAGGTGGCAGCCAGCTATGCCAGTAGCGTGGAGCCAGGCAACACGAATCTGGTGGCCGCGCTTGAGAAAGCGCTAGCTGCCAAGTAGTGGCAACTACCCGTTGGTCAGGACGGGTCGACCCCGATCATTTCGGCCAGCGCTGCGGTTGTCTGTGCACCATCTTTGGTGATGGTTTGGCCCGTGACGGCGTTTTTAACCACGACAAAGGGAACTGATTCAGCTCCCAGGCTGTTCAGCAGCTTGGTGTTGGCTTTGATGGATTGCTCGATTTCGGACGACACGCTCGCCGATGCGGCAATGCCGCCTTGACCCGCCAGCAGCGAAGCTTCGTGCTCGGTCATTAACGCAGCGGGGTTTGTGGCGGTCAAGAGTGCAGCACCCTGAGAAAGACTGGATGCATTGATCCAGGCCACCGGAATCCATACAAATTTGACCTTTTTATGCAGTGGGGTAGACGCTTGCCAGAGGTGACCGCAATGTGGGCACTGCGGGTCGAAGAAAACGTAGACGGTATGGGCGCTCATCAGCGCGCCCACCGTGAAGCCTTTGGCCTCGGCTGCGACAGCCTGAACGGTCACTTCGCGCTTGCCAGCGGGACCCGGTCCGCCAGCTTCTTGTTTGGAGCAGCCACCCAACAGCAGCGCGAAGAGGGCAAGGGATACTAAAAAGAGGCGATTCAAATACATAAAATTAATGGGATTTCAGATGGGTTTCTTGTAAAGGCGTTGAATCGCTTGCTCTTCCTCTGCGGAGGCCGGTACCGTATCGGCAAAATCGGGCTCCTCTGTGTGGGCTAAGCCCGAGAAATGTGCCCAAGCCGACTCGGAATCTGCCTCAACCGCGTCGGCAACGGGAATGGGGTCCCCAGGCATATAGCGATCCGGCTCTGGTTCAGGTTTTGAGGCCGGCTCTTGCGGCTTGTTGATCATTGTGACTCCCTCGTTGACTGAACTCGTTGCACTGTAGCGGATTACCGACGGGGCTGCAATTCGAGGGAAAAATACTTGACTCAGGGGCCAATATTGCACTCGCGTCGCAACAGGGCCAGTGCATCTTTGAGCGCGTAGTCAAAGTCACTTTGAAGCGTTGGCATGGCTTCGGCAATAAAGGACTCCCAGAGCTCCAGGTAGTCACTTTGGTGGTTTTGAGGGGCATGGCTGAGGATGAAGTGCTCTGCAAGTGGCGCTTGAATTCCAGACTTGCGAATTTTGCGTACCAATGTTGCAGCGGCCTTCTCAGTCAAGAGCGTCCTGGGTGTGCTGCCAGCTGCCAGGCACAAAAACAGGGTAAGCAGGGAACTGTCATCACCATGGCCGCCACAGGCTTTGTCCCAAATGGCTGACGTTGTACGTTCGAAATGGTCGATTTCGCTCATAGGGTCTTCAAGCCAGAAGTAGCGTCCCATGAAGGCAGGAGTCTGGTCGAAGAGTTTACGTGTCGATGCAGTGGGTTCCAGAATTTTGGGTAGGTCGGAAATTACCGTCTGGCGCACCCCCTCAACGATGGGTCGAAAACGCTCTGGAAGGTCTTTTGGCAGGGGAATAATTGATACGTTGCCGTGTGATTCTGTTTGGTCGGTGGCATTGCTTGCGCGTTTTTTACGCAAGGCCGCAATCATTTTTTCAAATGCCACCCAATCGGGCATATCTTTACGGCGTGTGGTCAGGGACAGAAGGCCGGTGCGGATAACCGCCTCGGCGTCTTTGCCAGCTTCTTCCAGGTCAGATACGTCCTGCCCCAGCGCTTCGGCGAACCAGATGGCTGCATCAACCAGCAGTGCAATCTGGCTGCGTAGGGCCAGTTCGGCCTGGTATTCAGGCAGGGAGCGCAGTGACCACTTGGCCAGAAGTGGAATTTGCTCCTCGGTAAATTCGGTTGATTCATGCATGCCGAAGTGGCTGTTCTGCGGCATGGCAATCAGTGCCTTCAGCATGTCCGATCCACCCTTGGAGCGCGACAGAAAGGAGTGGTCACGCAATGATTCTGCGGCCGTGCGCAGGTCGCCATCGGTGCTGTCTTCCAGATAAAGACTGACCAGATTGACCATGCGGTCCCGTGCCTTCTCCAAATCCGGGCGCAAAAACTCCGTGCCAAAGTAACGGGCTATTTGTACCATGCCTTTGGGGGCGTCGTTGCACATTGTCTCCAGCCGGGCTGCGTCCAGGATGCCGTGCTGCACGCCGTAGACCAGCGCCTTCTCGAAAAAGGGGCGGGCATCGAACAGCGAAACGCCGTGGGGTTTCAAATTGCTGATTCCTCGTCGTCATCGCGCGCGGCGGGGGTGGCTTTGCCGCGGTCGGTGTCGCCCGTTTCGACCTTGCCGTCGTCCTCCTCGGCTTCCTCTTCTTCGTCAAGTCCCAGGTCGTGGGCGCGGGCTTTGGCGCGCAGCACCATGACGGTTTCAATGAACAGGTCGGGACATTCGTACCGCAACAACCAGGCCATTTGCATCCAGTCTTGATCGGCCACTTCTTCGAGTTCCAACTTTGCCGGCACATAGGCTGACGACAACAAGGCGGTCTCCGACATCATTTCGCCATCGTCTTCCACCGAGTCAAAGGTGCCGGTGCGGGCAAAGGCTTCAATGCGGCTCCATTTTTCAGAAAAGTAATCAGCCAACGCATCGCTGCCGCCTTCAAGCTCCCCAATGGCAGTTAAGAAATCGATCGGGTTGGCATCCTCGCGGAAGATGACTGAGTTCACCATGCCGCGCAAGTGGGTTCGGGTCAAGTCTTTGTATTGCTTTTCAATGACGATGGCGCGGGCAAATATTTCGGGTGTGACCAGCAGGTTGATGACCGATTCCTTGGAGTTGTCATACTCACGAATCACGGCCAGGATGTCTTTGGCTGGCAACTGCTCCAGCACCACCATCAGAGCGCCATCGCCCTCGGCGTCAGCCAATTCCACCAGGGCCGATTCGGCACCAACAATGTCACCAGCGGCAATGAGACTTTGAGTTTTTGCAATGAGGGCGAGGTTGCTCATGGTGTTTACTCCTGTGGATCCGCCTCAAAGGAGGAAAGCGCCCCCTTGGGGGGCAGCGAACGAATGTGAGCTTGGGGGTTCATGCTTACTCCTTGCGGTCAAAGCCTTGCTCGACCATCCAGTCGGCACCGGCTTCTTCGCGGGCTTTGGCATCGCGCTCTTCTTCGTCCAGAGGCTCGTCGTCTTGATCTTCCTCTTCGTTAGCATCGCTGACCTGGGCGTGCTCGGGTTTGTAGAACATGTACTCAAGGGCCGCCGCAACGGTCAAAAACCAGTCGCCCATGGGCTGTTTCTGGATGGTGGCTACCAGTGCGCCCGTCCACGGAGCCATCTCGATGGATTGCGACAGGCTACCCCACTCGGGAAGTTCGTCCGACTCCAGTGTCAGCAGATGGTCCATCATCCTGTTTGAGGTGAAACGAAACCCCTTGTGAAACACGGCAGCCACCATTTCGGGGCTGATTTCCATCATGCTAATGAGGAAATCAATTTCCTTGCGCCGCTGGGTGAGGCGCTTGTCCAGTATGTTCTTGCCTTCGGAGTCGAAGGTGAGGTCGTCAAGCTCGGCGGCGTAGGCCGAACGCAACTGGCGAAAGTAGGGGGAAATATTCATGCAGGTTCAGTTTTCCAGAATACGGTTGAAATAATTTTGCCAAATGTCCCGAGCAGTGTCGATTGGACTGTCCAGCAGGTTGCGCCTTCGGTTGTCGTCATAGGCCTGTCGTTTGATGTCGTCTGACAATACGTCATAGGCCTCTTGCACGGTGCGAAAGCGGGCTGGTGCCCCCGGATCTGAGTTACGGTCCGGGTGGTGAAGGGATGCTTGCTGGCGAAAGGCCTTTTTGATGTCCGCCAGGCTGGCTGCGCTGCTGACGCCGAGAGATGCGTAATGGTCTTTCAAGCCAATGCCTGTGGCTGAGTGCAAGTGAATCGCATGAAAGAAGTGACTCCGTGGGGTGTAGGGCGGTAATTTTAACCGCTTGCCCAATCAGCTTTCTCGCCCAGGCCATTTTCAGGGCAGTGCGATACTTTCACGCTTTTTGGTCGATCAGGGCGCCCGCCATTTGGTTGCTGGTTTTGAAGACTGCCAGATTGGCTAAAAATGCATTCTTGGCTTGCAGTTGCGCGACCATGTCGGTTTCCAGGGCTGCACCTTCGATGGTTGCACGACCAAGCGATGTGGCTACGCCACCATCCTTTTGTGCTGACTGAATGACTTGCTGTCTGCGAAATGCGGGGGTGCTTACGTTTGCCACATTGTGTGCGGATGTATCCAGTGCCGCCTGTGCAGCCTTCATGCCTGAGAGCGCAATGGAGGAGACTGAAGTCATGGTTCACCTGTGTAGGTCAATGGATCAATGCGGTATTGAAGCATATTCTCGGTAATTTTGCACATTCGTCGTTGCCCCATGGGCAAGTCTTCGCGGTCGCCTTGAAATATGGTTGCTCGCAAGCCGTGCGTAAGGACGAACGGTGAGACTCACCCCGTGCTAGCGATCCCATCGGAACTTGCATGATGCCACTCGGTGGCACAATCGGTTTCGTAACTAGGCCCTTCCCACGCCACAGTCGCATCCGCCAAACGGTTCAGCCGTGCCGCGGAAGGTTAATTTAAACAGCTTTAACCAGCTAATGTTTCCCGCAGGGAAACGGAGGTCAGCGGAATATGAGTGAAATTACGTCGCAGAAGACGAGTCCCGCGTCGGTCTATCAGGCCTACGCTAGTAATACGTACCTTTTCGGTGGCAATGCGCCCTATGTCGAAGAGATGTACGAAAACTACCTTGCAAATCCCGGAAGCGTGACGGACACGTGGCGCGAATATTTCGACGCGCTGCAAAATGTGCCTGCCGTGGACGGTAGCGACGCACGCGACGTTCCCCACTTACCAGTGATCAACGCCTTCGCCGAACGCGCCAAGCAAGGCGGTACCCGGGTGGTTATGGCGACCGGCGCAGACTCGGAAATGGGCCGTAAGCGCACGGCTGTGCAGCAATTGATCGCTGCGTACCGCAACGTTGGCGCACGCTGGGCTGATCTGGACCCGCTCAAGCGCCGCGAGCGTGACAATATTCCTGAGCTTGAATTGTCGTTTTATGGGTTCAGCGATGCAGACCAGGAAACGGTGTTCAATACCAGCAACACGTTCTTTGGCCGCGACACCATGAGTTTGCGCGACCTGATGAATGCCTTGCGCGAGACATACTGCGGCACGCTTGGTGCCGAGTTCATGTACACCACGAATCAGAACCAGAAGCGCTGGTGGCAACAAAAACTCGAGTCCATTCGCAGCAAGCCGCATTTCACTGCGGAAAAGAAGAAACATATTCTGGATCGCTTGACCGCAGCTGAGGGCCTGGAGCGCTTCCTGCACACCAAGTATGTGGGTCAGAAGCGTTTCTCGCTCGAAGGCGGAGAGAGCTTCATTGCGTCTATGGACGAGCTGATCCAGCAGGCTGGCGCCAAGGGCGTGCAGGAAATCGTGATCGGCATGGCCCATCGGGGTCGCCTGAACGTGCTGGTCAACACCCTGGGCAAGATGCCGGGCGACCTGTTTGCCGAGTTTGATCACACAGCACCCGAAGATCTGCCCGCAGGTGACGTGAAGTACCACCAAGGCTTCAGTTCCGATGTATCGACCTCCGGTGGACCGGTTCATCTGTCCTTGGCGTTTAACCCCTCGCACCTGGAAATTGTTAATCCGGTGGTGGAGGGGTCGGTGCGTGCTCGCATGGACCGTCGTGGCGATGCGCTGGGCAACCAGGTGCTGCCGGTGCTGGTGCATGGCGACGCAGCCTTCGGCGGACAAGGCGTCAACCAGGAAACCCTGTGCCTGGCACAAACGCGTGGCTACGCAACTGGTGGTACGGTGCACATCATCATCAACAACCAGATTGGTTTCACCACATCCGACCCGCGCGACATGCGCTCGAGTGCGTTCTGCACTGACATCGTGAAGATGGTCGAGTCTCCGGTGCTGCACGTCAATGGTGATGACCCCGAAGCGGTGGTTTTGGCTACGCAACTGGCGCTGGAGTTTCGCCTGGAATTCCGCCAGGACGTGGTGGTGGACATCACCTGCTTCCGCAAGCTGGGCCACAACGAACAAGACACGCCGATGCTGACGCAGCCGCTGATGTACAAGAAGATTGCGGCCCATCCGGGTACGCGCAAGCTGTACGCCGACAAGTTATCAGCACAAGGCCTGGGTGAGACGCTGGGTGAGGATATGGTTAAGGCCTACCGCGCTGCCATGGACGCTGGCATTCATACCGTCGACCCGGTGTTGACCAACTTCAAGAGCAAGTACGCCGTGGACTGGACACCTTTCCTGGGCAAAAAATGGACTGACGCAGGCGATACCGCCATTCCACTGACAGAGTGGAAACGGTTGGTGGAAAAGTTGACTGTGCTGCCGGCCAGCGTAACACCCCACTCGTTGGTAAAGAAAGTCTACGACGACCGTGCTGCCATGGGGCGTGGAGACGCAAATGTGGACTGGGGCATGGGCGAGAGCATGGCCTTTGCCACTTTAGTGGCCAGCGGTTATCCGGTTCGCCTGTCGGGTGAGGACAGTGGACGCGGCACCTTTACCCACCGCCATGCCGTGATCCACGATCAAGCCCGCGAAAAGTGGGATGCCGGCATCTACGTTCCGTTGGAAAACGTGGCCGAGAATCAGGCACCTTTTGTTGTTATCGATTCGATCCTGTCCGAAGAGGCTGTTCTGGCCTATGAGTATGGCTACGCTTCAAATGACCCGAACACCTTAGTGGTCTGGGAAGCCCAGTTTGGCGATTTTGCCAACGGCGCGCAGGTGGTGATTGACCAGTTTATTGCGTCTGGCGAGGTGAAGTGGGGTCGCGTCAACGGCATTACCTTGATGTTGCCACACGGCTATGAAGGACAGGGCCCCGAGCACAGTTCGGCGCGACTGGAGCGCTTCATGCAGTTGGCGGCAGATGCCAACATGCAGATCGTGCAGCCCACGACCGCGAGCCAGATTTTCCACGTGTTGCGTCGTCAGATGGTTCGTAACCTGCGCAAGCCGCTGATTATCTTCACACCGAAATCGTTACTGCGTAACAAAGACGCAACTTCACCCCTGTCCGAGTTCATCAAGGGCGGCTTCCAGACCGTCATTCCAGAGAACAAGGAACTCAAGGCTGACAAGGTTAAGCGTCTGGTGGCTTGCTCCGGCAAGGTGTATTACGACCTGGTCAAGAAGCGTGATGAGAAAGGCATAGAAGACGTGGCCATCATCCGGGTTGAACAGTTGTATCCGTTCCCGCACAAGGCGTTCGCTACTGAGTTGAAGAAATATCCGAATGCAACGGACATTGTGTGGTGCCAGGATGAGCCTCAGAATCAGGGTGCCTGGTTCTTCATCCAACACAATATCCACGAAAACATGACCGACGGTCAGCGTCTGGGCTACTCGGGACGCGCGGCATCGGCTTCGCCCGCAGTGGGCTACTCACACCTGCACCTGGAGCAGCAAAAGTCATTGGTTGAAGGCGCGTTTGGCAAGCTCAAGGGCTTTGTCCTGAGCAAGTAATGCTCAAGCACTACTCGATATAAACAATTCGGAAAGAAAAAAATGGCAATCGTAGAAGTAAAAGTTCCTCAGCTGTCTGAGTCAGTGGCCGAGGCCACCTTGCTGCAATGGAAAAAGAAGGTTGGCGACTTTGTCAATGTTGACGAAATCCTGATCGAAGTCGAAACCGACAAGGTTGTGATGGAAGTGCCAGCGCCCAGCGCTGGTGTACTGATGGAGTTGGTCGTTGCCGATGGCGCTACCGTGGCCGCCGAGCAACTCATAGCCCGCATCGATACCGAAGGCACTGCCGGAGCGGTTGCCGCACCAGCGGCTGCACCGGTTGCTGCCGTGTCGTCTGTGCCGGCTGCTGCTGCACCTACAGGTAATTCCAAGGCTGGAGTGGCCATGCCCGCCGCCGCCAAGCTGCTGGCCGACAATAACCTGTCCGTCGGCGCCGTTGCTGGCACCGGCAAAGACGGTCGTGTCACCAAGGGCGACGTACTGGGTGCAGTGGCAGCGGGTTCTGCTGCAAAAACAGTAGCAGCTGTCGCAATCCCCACGGGGGCTCCGACCAAGATATTGCCGCAAGTTTCGGCGCCGGCTCCGTTAAACCTGGGCGACCGTCCAGAGCAGCGTGTGCCGATGAGCCGCCTGCGGGCCCGTGTGGCGGAGCGCCTGTTGCAGTCGCAAAGCACCAACGCCATCCTGACTACCTTTAACGAAATTAACATGGCCCCGGTCATGGATATGCGCAAGCGCATGCAGGACCGTTTCGAGAAGGAACACGGCGTGAAGCTGGGATTCATGAGCTTCTTCGTCAAGGCCGCTGTGCATGCCCTGAAGAAGTTCCCGGTGCTCAACGCGTCGGTTGATGGCAATGACATCGTCTACCACGGCTATTTCGACATCGGCATCGCTGTGGGCAGTCCACGCGGCCTGGTTGTGCCGATTTTGCGCAATGCCGATCAGATGAGCTTTGCCGAGATCGAGAAGAAGATTGCCGAGTTTGGCCAAAAAGCCAAAGACGGCAAACTGGGCATTGAAGACATGACCGGTGGAACTTTCTCGATCTCCAATGGTGGCACGTTCGGTTCCATGATGTCGACCCCCATCATCAACCCGCCCCAGTCGGCCATTCTGGGTGTGCACGCCACCAAGGATCGCGCCATGGTCGAAAACGGCCAGGTCGTTGTTCGCCCGATGAACTACTTTGCCATGTCCTACGACCACCGAATCATCGACGGACGCGAAGCCGTTCTTGGCCTGGTGGCCATGAAGGAAGCATTGGAAGATCCCGCCCGCCTATTGTTTGATATCTGAATCCCTGCGGACATACCCGGAGTCTGAGCAGCAGAGGGCTCTGCTCCGTGTCCCCCGCCCCTTCGGGCTCCTCCTTTACCTGCGCAGAACCCTCTGCCGCCCAGACTCCTAGGAAAATGTATGAGTAAACAATTTGATGTGATCGTTATTGGTGGTGGCCCCGGCGGCTATATTGCTGCCATTCGCGCCGCCCAACTGGGCTTTGAAGTCGCCTGTATCGACGAGTGGAAGAACGAC
This sequence comes from Burkholderiales bacterium, assembly GCA_037143475.1. Taxonomy (GTDB): domain Bacteria; phylum Pseudomonadota; class Gammaproteobacteria; order Burkholderiales; family Burkholderiaceae_C; genus Allorhodoferax. Next base: position 31,164 of record JBAWYQ010000002.1, read on the forward strand.
AAGGGTGGCCCCGCACTGGGTGGCACCTGTACCAACGTGGGATGCATCCCATCCAAGGCCTTGTTGCAATCCAGCGAGCACTTTGACCACGCCAACCACCACTTTGCGGAGCACGGCATTGCGGTCAAGGGCGTGAGCATGGACGTGGCCAAGATGGTTGCCCGCAAGGACATGGTTGTCAAGCAGAACAATGACGGTATCCAGTACCTGTTGAAGAAGAACAAGATTGCGTTTTTCCACGGTCGTGGTTCGTTTGTTAAAGCGGCTGACGGCGGCTATGTGATCAACGTGGCGGGCGCGACTGAGGAGTCGCTGCTGGGCAAGCAGATCATCATCGCTACCGGCTCCAACGCCCGTGCCTTGCCGGGCACGCCGTTTGACGAGGAGCGCATCTTGTCGAACGACGGTGCCTTGCGTATTGGCGCGGTGCCCAAGAAGCTGGGCCTGATTGGCTCGGGCGTCATCGGGCTTGAGATGGGCTCGGTCTGGCGCCGCCTGGGTGCCGAGGTCACTATTCTCGAAGGCTTGCCCACTTTCCTTGGTGCGGTGGACGAACAAGTCGCCAAAGAGGCTCACAAGGCTTTCACCAAGCAGGGGCTTAAGATCGAGTTGGGCGTGACCGTGGGCGAGATCAAGTCCAGCAAGAAGGGCGTGTCCATTGCCTATACGAGCGTCAAGGGTGAAGCACAGGTTTTGGACGTGGACAAACTCATCATTTCGATTGGTCGTGTACCCAACACCATTGGCTTGAATACCGATGCAGTCGGGCTGGCGCTGGATGAGCGTGGAGCCATTGTGGTGGACGGTGACTGCAAGACCAACCTGGCAGGCGTGTGGGCGGTCGGTGACGTGGTACGCGGACCCATGCTGGCACACAAGGCCGAGGAAGAGGGCGTTGCTGTGGCTGAGCGCATTGCGGGCCAACACGGCCATGTCAATTTCAACACCATTCCCTGGGTGATCTACACCAGCCCCGAGATTGCGTGGGTCGGTCGCACCGAACAGCAGCTCAAGGCCGATGGCGTGGCCTACAAGGCGGGTTCATTCCCGTTCCTGGCTAATGGCCGTGCCCGCGCACTGGGCGACACCACCGGCTTCGTCAAGTTTTTGGCGGATGCCACGACGGACGAGATCCTTGGTGTGCACATCGTAGGTCCTCAAGCCAGCGAGCTGATTTCCGAGGCTGTTGTGGCGATGGAATTCAAGGCCAGTGCTGAGGACATCGCACGCATTTGCCATGCTCACCCATCTTTGAGCGAAGCCACTAAGGAAGCTGCCCTTGCGGTTGACAAGCGCACCCTGAACTTCTGAGCCACCTTGACCGTCAAGCAGATTTACGAAGCCGAACTGGCCAGCCGCGGTTACACATCTGACCCGGCCCAGTTGCGCGCGGTCGAGGAACTGGAGCGTTGTGCTCAGGAGTGGACAGCGTACAAAGAGAAACGCTCTAACGCGTTAAAAAAACTGATCAACCGTCCCGACATTCCTCGGGGCGTCTATATGTTTGGAGGGGTGGGGCGGGGTAAGAGTTTTCTCATGGATTGTTTTTACAACGCGGTCCCCCTTAAGCGCAAGACGCGACTGCACTTCCATGAGTTCATGCGCGAGGTGCACCGTGAACTGTCGGACTTGCAAGGCACAGTCAATCCGCTGGACGAGTTGGCCAAGCGCATGTCGAAGCGCTTTCGGCTGATTTGTTTTGACGAATTCCATGTGGCTGACATTACCGATGCAATGATCCTGCACCGGTTGTTGACAGCGCTGTTCGACAACGGCGTGGGCTTTGTCACTACCTCCAACTTCAAACCCGATGGCCTGTACCCGGGCGGCTTGCACCGTGATCGCATTCTGCCGGCTATTGCCTTGCTCAACGCGCGCCTGGAAGTCATCAGCGTTGACAACGGGACCGACTATCGCCGGCGGACGCTAGAGGCGTTGACGCTCTACCATGTTCCCAACGGTCCGCAGGCCGATGCGGCAATGGAGCAGGCTTTCAACGTGCTGGAAGAAACGCATGACGAAGACCCGATGCTGCATATTGAATCGCGACAGATTCTCGCCAAACGAAAGGCTGGTGGCATGGTCTGGTTTGACTTCAAGACGCTGTGCGGCGGACCGCGATCACAGAATGACTACCTGGAAATTGCCTCACTGTTTCACACGGTTTTTTTGAGCGATGTGCCGCATATGCCCCTGCGCATGGCTTCTGAGGCGCGTCGCTTTACCTGGCTGATTGACGTGCTGTATGACCGCAGGGTGAAGTTGGTGATGTCAGCGGCCGTTGTGCCGGCTGAGTTGTATACCGAAGGCCCCATGGCGCATGAATTTCCACGAACCGTGTCGCGCCTGAGTGAGATGCAGACGCAGGAGTACTTGTCATTGGAGCGGCGCATGGTCGACACCGGATTGACATGAGCAAGGCGTGGCTATTAATTGTGCTCGTTTGGGCGCTATTTTCAGTAGGGGCCCAGGCTGAGGCAGTCAGCGAACAGGCGGTTGGAAATGTCGATGTGCCACGCCAGCGCATTGAAGCCGTGCGCAAGGAGAAACTGGCTGAACTTTCAGCGCAGGACGCGGCCTGCTCGACCCGCTTTGCCGTCACCGATTGTCAGAATAAAGTGGGTGTGCGGCGCCGGGAGATGCTGGCCGACTTGAAACGCCAAGAAACACGGCTCAACGAGGTGGATAGACGCAAAAAAGGGGCGGAGCAACTTCAGCGCAGCCAGGACAAAGCGACAGAAAGAGCGCAACGCGAGTCTGAAGTGCAGATTACCCATGAAGGGGCAACTCTGAAGGAGCGGCAAATGAATCTGGATGAGAAGGTCCTTAACCACCAAAATATGGGGAAAAGTGCACCGCCTGCTGCACCGGTCAAAAAAATAGCATCTGGGTTGGACGCACCATCTATGGCAATAAACCGGGAGGCATTTGTTGAAAAACAGCGCGCTGCAGAGCAACGCCGACTTGACCGAGAAAAACGCCTGCTCGATAAACCAAGCGGCAGTGCTCCGCTACCGCAGGCTCCGTAATCAAGCCGATGTGAGTGGCTCGAGCTTGACCACCACAATGGACAAATTGTCACCGCCGCCACGGCCGCGAGAACGCGCTTTTTCAATTAAAAATTCGGTCGCTTCGCGCGCTGAAAGTGTAGATAGTACAGACCCCAATTCACCTGTATTGAAGTAATGCCAGACCCCGTCGCTACAAGCCATCAACACATCACCAGGCCGCAATTGGGGAATGAAGTGAAAATCGACGGGAGGATCGTTTTCGGTCCCCAGACAACCCATCAGGATGTTGGATTGAGGGTGAACAGACGCTTGCTCTTCCGTTATCTCGCCACGATTGACCAGCGCTTGCACATACGAGTGGTCCATAGTCCGTTTGACGAAACGGCTGCCGTTGTAGTGGTAAATCCGCGAATCACCGGTATGTGCCCAGTGGCAGTCACCTTTGGCATTGATCAGGAAGGCGGCCAGTGTGCTGTGTGGTTCCTCCTCCGATGAGATCGCCGTCAACTTGATGACAATATGTGCTTCCTGCACAATTTGGGAAAGGGTTGCCGCGGCATCGTCTGTTTCTGGGTCATAGCGTTCAAACAGCTGTCTGGCTGTCATCATGACCTGGTCTGAAGCCTTGCGTCCACCACTACGCCCACCCATACCATCAGCAATGACCGCAAGAATACATCCGTTGACGCGCGGGTGCTTCAAAAGCGCAATTTGATCTTGCTGATACTCTCGGTCGCCCTTGTGTATTCCAGTGGAAGCAGTGAGTCGGTAGCCGGTGGCCATGTTGGGTTGCTGTGAAGCAATACTTTCTGCAAAAGGACCTTTAGGTCGTATTATCAAGTACGCGAGATTCCCTGCGTTGTAGTTTAACCCCGTACTTCCCCCAATACCCTTTGATAACAAATCTTCATTCGCCTGAGCGCCACCTGATTGAACTGCGAATTGAGCACGCCGATCTCGATGCTTTGATTGATCGTGCGGCGACCGATGCCCCTGTCGATGAACTGATGATTCGTCGTTTGAAGAAGCGCCGATTGGCTTTGCGCGACGTTATTGCAAGGGTGGAACGCGAGTTGGACCCTAACGAGCCCGCTTGATCGATGGACCTGCAGGAGTCCGTTGTGCGCGTTTTCGATTCGAACGGGGCATTGGCTCAGGGAGTAGTGGGCTTTTTACCTCGTTTTGGTCAGACCGTCATGGCAAGCGCAGTCGGCGATGCGATTGAAAATGGCGGCATGCTCGTGGTGGAGGCCGGCACCGGTGTGGGAAAAACCTATGCTTATTTGGTACCGGTATTGCTCAGTGGCAAACGGACACTCTTGTCCACGGCGACCAAAGCACTCCAAGATCAACTGTTTGGACGTGATATCCCGAAACTGATAGCTGCGCTTGGCGTCCCAGTTCGTGTTGCGTTGCTCAAGGGGCGAAGCAGTTACTTGTGTTTGCATCGTTTAGGCTTCGCGAGGCACGATTTACGTGCCATGCACCCCACCGCGCAGGCAGATTTGGCATGGATTGAGAGGTGGTCTAGCACAACAACTTTTGGTGACCTGGCTGAATTGCCGCTGCTTGATGAGTGCTCACCGGTCATCACATTGGTTACTTCGACCCGAGAAAACTGCCAGGGTACAAAGTGCCCACAATTGGCTACCTGTCACGTCAATAAAGCCAGGCGTGAAGCCATGGGTGCAGACATTGTGGTTATCAATCACCATCTATTTTTCGCAGACATGAATGTTCGCGAATCAGGCGTGGCCGAATTGCTGCCAACAGTACAGTCCGTGGTGTTTGACGAGGCACATCAACTCAATGAGATTGGGGTTCAATTTTTGGGTCGCCAGGTTACAACGGCCCAATTGGATCGATATGTCCGTGATTTGGTGTCTTGCGGAAATCTTCTCGTTCTCGCGATTGAGGATTGGCGAGAAATGGTTGAAGAGTTGAGCAGGTCTGTTAGCGCACTGAAATCCCTTTGCCGTACGGGCGAATCTGCGCGTCGCCAGGGGTGGTTGGAAGATCAACCACCAGGGGTGGATGCTCGGGCATGGGGGACGACGCTGGCAGCGCTTCATTCCACGCTCCAGCAGACTGAAATTGTTTTGCGCAGCATGGAGGAGGCTTCTCCCGAACTGAAAGTTTTGCGCGAAAGGGCTTCCCATTTGACAGCTGAACTGGATGTCTTCTTACATCCGGTCCAAGAGGGATGGGTTCGATGGATTGATATGGGAGAGCAGGTGAAGCTGGTTCAATCGCCTCTTGATATTGCAGACACCATGCGATCAAAATTCGTTTCCATCGAGCCTGAGAGAGGAGACGGTAAGTCGATGATTTTTACCTCGGCGACCTTGGGACACGATGCCACTATGTCCCAATTTTTGGAGTCGTGCGGACTGCAAGGAGCTCAGGTACTTCAGGTGCAAAGCCCATTCGACTATCAGTCCCAAGCGGCGATTTACGTCCCGGCGCACCTGCCTAAACCATCCGATGCCACACACAGCAAGGCCGTTGCGGACCTTGTTGCGACGGGTGCACTGATTTTGGGAGGGCGGACGTTGGTGCTAACCACCACTCTGCGTGCGATGCGTGATATTGCGGCAATTCTGCGTGCGCATGTTTCTGAACTTCCTGGTGTCGAGGTACTGCTACAGGGGGAATCGTCCAAACGTGAGTTGACGGACCGCTTTCGGCTGGGGCTTTTCGGCGCGGGGGGCGGGACCATTCTCGTTGCAACGGCATCATTTTGGGAGGGAGTTGATGTCCCAGGTGATGCCTTGCAACTGGTGGTCATTGACAAGTTGCCGTTTTCACCACCCAATGATCCATTGGTAGCGGCACGTTCAAAAAATCTTGTGGAAAAAGGGAAAAATCCGTTTCAACAACTGCATATTCCCGAAGCAGCCATGGCTCTAAAGCAGGGGGCCGGGAGGCTGATTCGCAGCGAAACTGATCGAGGAATCTTGGTCGTGTGCGACATTCGATTGGTGCACATGGGTTATGGCCGTCGAATACTGGCAGCGCTTCCCGCCATGAAAACAATCAATTCCGAAGTAGAGTTTGTTCAGGCATTGAACGCGCTCACCAAACCTTCCACCAAGGTTCACTGACTGTGCGCGAGCCTTTTGCAAGGAGCTCCGATTGCGGGTAGTTCTTTTCCAGAACCCGCTTGGCATCGTCCCTTAGTTGCGTCAAACCAAGGGAATCATAAGATCGGTACAGGATGTAAAGTGCCTCTTCAATTGCCGGGACTTCACGGTAATCAGAAACAGCCAATTGCGCACGATTCACCGCAGCCAGATAGGCTCCCCGCTTGTAGTAATAGCGTGCAACGTGAACTTCGTATTGAGCCAACGAACTGACGATGTAGTTCATACGCTGGCGGGCATCTGGGGTATAGCGGGAATCAGGAAAGCGGTCGACCAGTTCTTTGAAAGCCTCAAAAGATTCTTTCGAAGCTTTTTGGTCTCGTTCGGACAAGTCCTGTCGCGTAAACCGCGCGAACAACCCTAAGTCGTCATTGAAGTTGATGAGGCCTTTGAGGTAAATGGCATAGTCCATTGCCGGGCTAACCGGATGCAACTTCATAAAGCGTTCCAGTGTGGCCAGTGCCTGGGCCTGCTCTGTGGACTTGTACTGGGAATAAGCCTTGTCGAGCTGGGCTTGCTGGGCAAGTGGCGTACCGGCTGCACGTCCCTCCAGCTTTTCCAGCAACTGTGCCGCGCGCTCCCATTGACCGGCCGCCATTTCCTCCTTGGCTTCCGCATATATCTTGCTGGGACTCATACTGGCAGTCTTATCTACCGGTGTGCTGGAGCAACCTGCAATCAACAGCGCGCCAGTCGTCAGCAGGGAAACGCAAACGACGGATAATTTGACACGAAGCATGTTAGGAAACTTTCTTGATACAGAGCACAGGAATTATATCGAGCCACCCAGTCGTGACCGAGTCTGATGAGACCGATGAATTATTGACCGACGTTGAGTGGCGTAAGGCTGCTGTTACACCTGAGCTGCACGGTGAGCGATTGGACCGCGCACTCGTGGATGCTGCACCGGAGTTTTCACGTAGTTATTTGCAGCAATTGATTGAGGCCGGGCTTGTTACTGTCAATGCACAAATGGTCCGCAAGGCTTCCTGCAAGGTGAAGGCCGGTGATTCGCTTCTTATAGAGCTGCGACCGACGCCACAAAGTCAAGCCTTTGCTCCTCAATCCATGTCCTTAGAGGTGGCCTTTGAGGATGAGCATATTTTGGTCATCAACAAGCCTGCTGGGCTGGTCGTTCACCCCGCGCCGGGTAACTGGAGCGGTACCTTGCTCAATGGTTTGCTGGCTTATGACAAGGCTATTGCATCGGTCCCTAGAGCTGGAATAGTACACCGACTCGATAAGGACACCAGCGGTTTGATGGTGGTCGCTCGATCTCGGGCCGTTATGGATCAACTGGTTCAGGCGATTGCGGCGCGTGAGGTTAGCCGCCAGTATCTGGCCATTGCGCACCGTCCGTGGGTTGGTCCTCCGCTAAGAACGGTTGATGTTCCGATAGGCCGGGACCCCCGAAACCGCTTGCGTATGGCGATCGTCAATTTGGAAAAGCATTCAGGCAAGACAGCAAAAACGGATTTCATTTTGTTGGCGAATGGCAATGAGGGATGTTTAGTTCGGTGTATTTTGCATACAGGGCGAACCCACCAGATCCGCGTGCACATGGCCTCGTTGGGGCACCCACTGGTTGCAGATGCCACGTACGGTGGCACTTGCCTCGCAGTCATGGCGCGACAAGCCCTGCACGCGGTGCGTTTGGCATTTGTGCATCCCGTTACGCACAAGGAGCTGGTCATCCAGGCACCACCACCGGCAGATTTTGATATGTTGCTGAAATTTTGGGGCCTGCGCTACAATCAAGTCGGACGGGCTTAGGGCCCGAAGAATGCCCGGGACGAAGCCGGGTGTAGGCACGGTGATTTCTTCACATCTGCTGCCGTTCATTTGGAATCACGTTGACCTGTCGCCTTTGGTGGCGTTTCCGATAAAGCCTGACTATGAATATGGTGGATGCAAAGCGTGTCCTTGAGACCGCGTTAATTTGCTCGCAGCAACCTCTAGCCGTGCGGGATATGCGGGCACTGTTCAGCGATTCGATTGGGACTGATTCGCTTAAATTTTTGCTGGAAGAGTTAAAAACTGATTGGTCTGCCAAGGGTGTTGAGTTGATCAGTGTCGCTACGGGGTGGCGTTTTCAAAGCAAACCGGAGATGCGTGAATACCTTGATCGTCTCCACCCGGAGAAGCCGCCGCGTTACACGCGTGCAACGCTTGAAACGCTGGCAATTATTGCTTATCGGCAACCGGTGACGCGCGGTGATATGGAAGATATCAGGGGAGTTACGATCAACTCGTTGTTGATCAAGCAGTTGGAAGATCGAGGATGGGTTGAGGTGATTGGTCACAGGGAGGCCGCAGGGCGTCCTTCACTCTACGCTACGACACGACAGTTTTTGGATGACCTGGGATTACAGTCACTTGATCAACTACCGCTACTGGACAGTGTGGTAAATCAGGGAGAAGTCTTTGGTGCACTGGCTGACTTGAGCGAGATCGCTGTGCTTGACCCAAATCCGACCTCGGAAACTCCGGGCGATACGAGCTTGCAAATTGTTATGCCGTTAGAACCACAGCTGGCGGGAATACCTCCATTAAATGGAATATCAGAATGAACGAGACAAATCCTGTTAATCAGATTCCTGCCGTTGCAGAGGTAGACGTGGCCTCGTTGCAAAGTCAGACCATTGCAGAAGCAAGCGTGGGCGGTTCTGCTGTGCCTGAGTTAGGAGCGAGTGAAGGGTTGCAAATCAATCTGGATAGTTCTGTAGTTGCACCGCGGCCCCAATCTGCTGATGAATTACTGAACCGGTTCAATGACGTGATATCCGGTCAGTTTGATGCAGATGAGGACTTGGATGGTCTTGTACCACCCAAGCGGGTATTGGCGCCCATGGCGGAAACACCGAAACTTCACAAGGTTTTGGCTCAAGCCGGAATGGGTTCCCGTCTGGAGATGGAGCAACTCATTATGGAGGGCCGCATTTCGGTCAACAATGAACCTGCACACATTGGACAACGCATTCAGTTTGGCGACAACATCAAAGTCAACGGCAAGCCCATAAGATTTCGGATTGATCCACCACCAGCACGTGTCATTGCGTATCACAAGCCGGTTGGTGAGGTCGTAACGCATGATGATCCACAAAATCGGCCAACTGTTTTTCGCAGGTTGCCCAAATTGCATCAGGGCAAGTGGCAGTCTGTTGGCCGCCTTGACTTGAATACTGAAGGACTCTTGCTGTTTACCAGTTCGGGTGAGCTTGCCAATAACCTGATGCATCCTCGGTTTGGCCTTGAGCGTGAGTACGCGGTTCGTGTGCTGGGTTCCTTGAATAAGGAAGAAAAGCAGATGCTTTTGGCGGGCGTCAAACTCGATGACGGAATGGCCCATTTCGGGTCGCTTGTAGATGGCGGTGGTGAAGGTTCCAATTGTTGGTACCGAGTGACTATTTCGGAGGGGCGAAACCGTGAAGTTCGCCGGATGTTTGAGGCGGTGGGCCACGCGGTGAGTCGTTTGATCCGAATTCGCTATGGCGCCATGGTCTTACCCAGGGGGCTCAAGCGCGGCGCCTGTATGGAACTTGATGAGTCTGATATTCGCGCTCTGGTCCAAGCCGCAGGCGGCCGGGGTACAACGGGTAATGAACGCGATGGTGCTGCGCCCCGTGGTAACTCCCAGGGGCCTGGTCAACGGCGCAACGGACGTTTAGGCGGACCGCGTGGGGCGAACAACGGGCAACGGGGGCCGTCGCCAGGTGGTTTTAGAGCAGGCAATGGCCCTAATGCAACCAAAGGAGGGGCGCGCGGTGATAACAGCCATTTTGAGAAGACGGGTGATCGTCATGGCGCGTCTTCACAGCCCGACCCGATGAAAACGGCCTTTGGGTATATCGGTGCGGACAGCTTTACACGCCAGCGTCAGGACGCTGGCCAAAAGACACGTGGTGGTCAAGGTGGTGGGCAACGTCGCAGGGGTCGCGGTTAATGCCCCGCAAATGCTAAAATCTAAGGCTTTGCTTCACATTGAAGCAAGAACACTGCCTACTACATCAGTTCAGGAAATATTATGACTATCGAACGCACTCTTTCTATCATTAAACCAGACGCTGTCGCCAAAAACGTTATCGGTCAAATTTATGCACGCTTCGAGGCAGCTGGCCTGAAGGTTGTGTCGGCTCGCATGGCTCACTTGTCACGTGTCGAAGCAGAAGCGTTTTATGGAGTTCACAAGGCACGTCCCTTTTTCAAGGATCTCGTGGACTTCATGATCTCTGGCCCTGTCATGATTCAGGCTCTGGAAGGCGAAAATGCGATTTTGAAACATCGCGACCTCATGGGAGCGACCGATCCTAAGAAAGCTGCCCCCGGCACCATTCGCGCTGATTTCGCAGACAGCATTGATGCCAATGCTGTGCACGGTTCCGATGCTGCCGAAACTGCCGCGGTTGAAATCGCGTTCTTTTTCGCCGGCATGAACGTCTACTCACGTTAATCTATGCAATGACGGCCAACCTGCTGGATTTCGATCTCGACGGATTGGCCGCATACTGTGAGCGGCTCGGGGAAAAGCGTTTTCGGGCAACCCAGTTGTTTCGATGGATTCACCAAAAAGGTGCAGCAGAATTTGAAGAGATGAGTGATCTGGCAAAGTCTTTGCGCGACAAGCTCAAGACCACTGCCGAGATCAGAGCCCTTCCTGTGCTGGCCCAGCACATTTCCTCCGACGGCACGATCAAATGGCTTTTTGACGTGGGTGGTGGAAATGCAATAGAAACGGTTTTCATTCCCGAGGCCGATCGAGGAACGCTGTGCATTTCCTCGCAGGCGGGATGCGCCGTTGCCTGCAGATTTTGTTCGACGGGACATCAGGGGTTTAGCAGAAACCTGACGGTCGCCGAGATCGTGTCTCAGTTGTGGTTTGCCGAGCATTTTTTGCGAAAGTATCTAGGAAAAAGCGACCGCATCATATCCAATGTTGTGATGATGGGCATGGGCGAGCCGCTTCAGAACTATTCCGCATTGGTGCCGGCACTGCGAGTCATGCTGAACGACCACGCCTACGGGTTGTCGCGCCGTAGGGTCACTGTGTCTACGTCAGGCGTTGTGCCGATGATTGATCGACTTGGACAGGACTGTCCTGTTGCATTGGCTGTTTCGCTACACGCGAGCAATGACGCACTAAGAGACGAACTGGTACCGTTGAATAAAAAATATCCGATAGTAGAGTTGTTGCAGGCGTGCAAACGCTATCTGCATGTGGCGCCACGGGATTTTGTTACATTCGAATATTGCATGCTCAATGGTGTGAACGACACACCAGCGCATGCAGATGAAATCGTAAAACTGGTCAGGGTACATGGGGAACATGGGGCATGGTGCAAGTTTAATTTGATACCCTTCAATCCCTTTCCTGAGTCAGGTTTGACCCGTTCTTCTACAGCTGCGGTTGTTTCATTTGCGAAAATCCTGAGTGACGCAGGCATCGTGACCACCATTCGAAAAACGCGGGGTGATGATATCGATGCGGCTTGCGGTCAATTGGCTGGCGATGTAAATGACCGTACAGACATTCACAATCGGTTGACAAAGCGTCGCGTTATCCCCATTCGCGACGTTGAAAGACCTGAAGCTGTTGACAAAGAGGAAACCGTTAATGACTGCTAAATTGCGATTTGGCGCAACAGCGCTTTCATGCGTTTTATGGTTGTGTTTCATGGGCACGTCAATTCTCACGTTGACGGCGTGTGCAACCAATGTGTCAAGCACTGGCATGAACTCGGATCTTGTGACGGATTCTGATGAACCTGAAACGCGCAAACGGGCCAGGTTGCGGTTGGAGTTGGCAGTTGCCTATTTTGATAAAGGGCAGACGACAGACGCGTTGGACCATCTCAAACAATCGATTGCGGCCGATCCCAATCTTTTTGAAGCTTATAACCTGCGCGGTTTGATCTATATGCGTCTAGGTGATATTCCGATTGCCGAAGAGAGCTTTCGTCGAGCACTTTCGCTCAATCCCAAAGCGGCATCGGTTCAACATAACTACGGTTGGTTGCTTTGCCAGCAGGCACGTTTAACAGAAGCTGTCCAGCTGTTTGGAACCGCGCTCGCAAACCCGAACTACGGTGACAGAGCCAAAACGTGGATGGCTCAGGGACTGTGCCAGCAAAAATATGGCAAGAACGCGGACGCAGAAGCTAGTTTTATTCGGTCGTATGAGTTGGACGCTGGCAATCCTATTACTGCCTACAACTTGTCATTATTATTGTTTCAACGAGCTGAGTTCGTGCGGTCACAGTTTTATGTGCGCAGACTGAACAACAGTGAGCTTGCGAATGCGGAGTCATTGTGGCTTGGAATCAAAGTGGAGCGTCGACTGGACAACCGTGACGCAACTTTGCAATTGGGTGCGCAACTAAAGAAGCGATTCCCGCAATCACGTGAGTATCTGGCGTTAGAGCGAGGGGCATTCAATGAGTGAGTTGGTCGTGACTGAGGAATCAGTTGACAAAGTAGAGGCGCCTCAAGGTTTGGTGTTGACTGCCGGCGGCATGTTGCGCAATGCGCGAGAAGCAGCCGGATTGCATGTGGCTGCATTGGCAGTATCCATGAAAATACCGGTCAAGAAACTCGAGGCTCTGGAGAGCGACAGACTTGACTTACTTCATGATGCAGTGTTTGTTCGTGCGTTGGCGGCAAGTGTCTGTCGCGCACTGAAAATTGACTCTGTCCCGGTGTTAGCACGTCTGCCTTCGACTGTTATGCCGAAGCTGAACGGTGATGAGCGTGGAATCAATGCGCCATTCCGCACTCCTCATGGTAATGCTGGGCAGTCAATTTCGACTGTTTTGGGAAAGCCACAGGTCTTGATAGTGCTTGCGCTGTTGGCGGGAATTGTCACTGTGTTTTTCTTCCCTGAGAAAAAAGCCAATCCAATTGCCACAGAGCAATCAATTCAGGTGCCCAAGGGTGTAGTTTTTTCGGAGGCTTTGCCTGCCCAAAAGTTGTCCGAGGAGTCAACCCAGACTCCGGCTACTCCGGCCTCCTCGGTGGCAATGATCACAGTACAAAGCGACGGAGCTATTGCAGCATTGCCCAATGGACCTGGTCAGGCAGCCTCAAGTCCTTCGACGCCGGAACGTAATGTACTCTCGGCAAGTTCACCAGTTGGTGCTCCTGACACGATTGTGTTCAAGGCGAAAGCTGAGGTGTGGGTCAAAGTGGTGGACGCGAGCGGAGTTGTTCAATTGAGCAAAACTCTGGCGCAGGGAGAGGTGGCTGGCGCCGCTGGAAGCGCGCCACTGAACATAGTCATTGGTCGCGTGGATGCCGTTGATGTAGAGGTTCGTGGAAAGGCATTCAATTTGGGCGCCGTTGCCAAGGAAAATATTGCACGATTTGAGGTGAAGTAGTGGATTTCAATTTGCCTATCGCCCTCGCGACTCCCGTGCGTCGAAGTGCATTGCAAGCGCGGGTGGCTTGGGGCTCGAATATCGTGACAGTTGGGGGCGATGCACCTGTTCGATTGCAGTCGATGACGAACACCGACACAACCGATGCCGTTGGAACAGCTATTCAGGTCAAAGAGCTTGCTGTCGCTGGGTCTGAGATAGTCCGGATAACGGTAAACACACCGGAGGCGGCCCAAGCCGTCCCCTACATTCGGGAACAATTGGACCGAATGGGTATCGATGTGCCATTGATTGGTGATTTTCATTTCAATGGTCATCGCCTACTTACGGACTATCCAGAATGTGCAAAAGCGCTTTCCAAATATCGAATTAATCCGGGTAATGTTGGCAAGGGTGACAAGCGTGACCGGCAGTTCTTGCTGATGATTGAAGCCGCCATGCGGTGGGACAAGCCTGTTCGAATAGGTGTCAATTGGGGTAGTCTGGATCAGGAGTTGTTAGCTTCATTGATGGATGAGAACAGTCGACGTTCAGTCCCTTGGGGTGCGAAGCCCGTTATGTACGAGGCTTTGATTACCTCTGCAATCGAGTCTGCAAAACTGGCTGAGCATATCGGGATGAGCGCCAGCCAGATTATTCTGTCATGCAAGGTCAGTGGTGTGCAAGACTTGGTTGCCGTCTACCGCGAATTGGGTCGTCGTTCCAACTATCCGTTGCATTTGGGGTTGACGGAAGCAGGTATGGGAACAAAAGGAACCGTTGCTTCCTCGGTGGCCTTGGGTATCTTGTTGCAAGAGGGTATTGGCGACACCATTCGGGTCTCTCTGACGCCTGCGCCTGGCGAACTGCGCTCCCAGGAGATCGTCATCGCTTCGGAGATTCTTCAGGCTCTGGGCTTGAGAAATTTTGTCCCAAGCGTGACGGCGTGTCCAGGTTGTGGGCGAACGACCAGCACCACGTTTCAAGAGTTGACCCAACAGATTGACGATTTTTTGAGAGCAAAAATGCCGATCTGGCGCGAACGTTTTCCTGGTGTTGAAAACCTCAAAGTTGCCGTGATGGGATGTATTGTCAACGGCCCGGGAGAGAGCAAGCATGCTGATATTGGCATTAGCTTGCCAGGTACCGGGGAGGCTCCTGCGGCACCAGTATTTATAGATGGCGAGAAGCGCATGACGTTGCGAGGTGATTCTATCGCTGCCGAGTTTCAGGCGGTGGTTGAGAACTACATCCAGCAGCGATTTGGTGCCCGCGCCGTTTCAACAACAATTTGAGAGTTCGCATGGTTGAAAAATCTGCTGCCAGTAGAGTGGAAAAACTGTTTGCCGTGAAGGGCATGAACGACATCTTGCCTCCCGATTCTTCGTTGTGGGAGTGGTTTGAAGAGCAGGTGCGCAGTCAAATGGCACTCCATGCATATCGCAATATTCGCACGCCAATCGTTGAGCCCACCGCGCTTTTTGTACGTGGAACGGGGGAAACAACCGACATTGTCGAAAAAGAGATGTATGCCTTTGAAGACAAGCTCAATGGCGAAGCGCTAACCTTGCGTCCCGAAAATACTCCTGGCGTCGTTCGCGCGGCCATTGAGCACAACTTGACGTATGACGGTGGTAAGCGTCTGTACTATATGGGCCCCATGTTTCGCCATGAGCGACCCCAGCGAGGTCGCTATCGGCAGTTCTATCAGTTGGGTGCAGAGGCACTCGGGTTTGCGGGGCCGGAAGTCGATGCGGAGCTGATACTGTTAGCGCATCAACTTTTGAGCGAATTGGGTGTTAGAGGTGTTCGTGTTGAACTCAACAGCTTGGGAGTAGCCTCTGAACGGCACGCACACCGAACTGCGTTGATTGCGTTCTTTGAAAAACACGCAGCGACGTTGGACGCCGATGCTACACGTCGCTTGCATGCCAATCCACTGCGTATTCTTGATACCAAAAATCCGGCAATGCAGGCCATGGTTCAACAAGCTCCACAATTGCTGGATTTCTTGGGCGACGTTTCTCTTAAGCACTTCGACACGGTAAAAACATTGCTCAGCGCCTGCGGTGTACGGTGGAGCGTTAACCCCCGACTTGTCCGTGGCCTGGACTATTACAGTCATACCGTGTTCGAGTTCATCACTGACGAGCTTGGCGCGCAAGGCACGCTGTGCGGTGGGGGACGGTACGACGGACTCTTTGAAGTGCTGGGTGGAAAGCCTACACCCGCTGTCGGCTGGGGAATGGGTATTGAGCGGGTACTTGAATTATTAAAAGTTCAGGGCCGTTCCTCTGGCGCATCTTCACCAGATGCCTACGCCATCATTTCAGAGAACGCCGGTTTGCCCATCGCCATGCAATGCCTTCAGGTTTTGAGGTCGCAGGGGGTCAGCGTGCAAATGCATGCGGGAACGTCTGAGGGCCTTGGTAGTATCAAGTCCCAATTCAAGCGGGCAGACACCTCTGGTGCCCGTTTTGCACTGATTTTTGGCCCGGATGAAATCGCACAGGGTATTGTGACGGTGAAGTCGCTTCGCGACGGAAGTGGCACACAGTCAATCCAGGCATTGAGCCAGCCAACACAATGGGCCAAGAGCCTACAATCCCCCGCTTAACCGAATACTTTCATGGCAAATCATCTAGATCTCGAAGAACAAGAACAGCTTGATCAACTCAAGCATTTTTGGAAGCAATATGGCAATTTGATCACGTGGGCTTTGATCATCGTGTTAGGAGCGGTTGCCGCCTGGAATGGCTATCAGATGTGGCAACGGAACCAATCGGTTCAAGCTTCGGCAATGTATGACGAAGTGGAAAAAGTAGTCAGGGGTGGTGATTCGCAGAAAGCCGAAAGAGCATTTTCAGACATGAGAGAGCGGTTTTCGTCGGCCGCTTACACGCAACAGGCAGGGTTGCTGGTAGCAAAGTTGACTTTCGAATCTGGGAAGACCGATTCATCCAAAGCGATCCTGAATTGGCTTGCCGAAAACGGCAGCGACAAAGGTTATTCCTCAATTGCACGGTTACGACTATCTGCCATATTGATCCAAGCTAAATCCTACGATGACGCGCTCAAATTGTTGGGAGCAGGCATTTCCACTGAGTTTTCTGCACTGGCTGATGACCGCCGGGGCGATATTTACATGCTTCAGGGCAAAAAAGAAGAAGCAAAAGCCGAATATCAAAAAGCCTACAAGGCGTTCGATGACCAGTCCGAGTATCGACGGCTAGTTGGGGTCAAGCTAAACGCGCTGGGTGTAGATGCTGCGTTGGTTGAAAAAGCGAAGTCAGTGGTGGAGGGGGTCAAGTGATTTACTTCCCACTTGTTAATAAATTTTTTCGTCAACTTGCGTTGGCAGTGGGCGCTGTTCTTGTGTTGGCGGCCTGTGCAGGGCCGGAGAAAGCAAAACAGCTTGATTTGGGCCCAAATGTCCCACTGCTTGGCGTACGTAACGCATGGACATCGAATATTGGTGGCGTTGCGTTTTCCCTCCAGGTTCGTGTGGTTGACAATTTAATTTTTGTAGCCGGTTCGGATGGCATTGTTGCTGCAATTGACTCCAGAACGGGGGGGGACCTTTGGCGGGTTGCACTGGGTGTTAAGTTGTCCGCTGGAGTTGGAACAGACGGTCGATATTCTGCAGTGGTGTCGCGTGACAATGAGTTGATTGCGCTGGATGGCGCCAAAGAGGTTTGGCGCCAGAAATTGGGAGCCGTTACCCTGAGTGCTCCGCTGGTGGCCGGTGGCCGGGTGTTTGTATTGTCAGGGGACAGAGCCGTTGCTGCCTTTGACGCGTCGAGTGGCCGAAAGCTCTGGCAGCAGCAGCGCAGTGGCGAGGCTCTGGTACTTGGCCGCTCGGGGATAGTCATGGCAGTTGGTGACACGCTAGTCACGGGCTTGGGTGGCAGACTGGTGGGCATGAACCCTTTGAATGGGAAAGTACGTTGGGAGGCTCAAGTTGCCAATAGCAGGGGAACCAACGAGGTCGAACGACTGGTGGATTTGGTTTCGGGTGTTAGCCGCGTCGGTGATGAGGTGTGCGTCCGGGCGTTCCAGTCTTCAGTGGGCTGCGTCGATACCGTCAAGGGAATTACGCTATGGACCAAGCCGGCGTCTGCAGCAACTGGGCTGGATGGTGACGGTTCGACGCTATTCGGGAGCGAGAGTGACGGACGGGTCATAGCCTGGAGACGTGCGGATGGAGAACGCCTCTGGACGTCAGAGCGCTTGCGCTTTCGCAGTTTAAGCGCACCGGTGCTGGTGGGAGAGTCCATCGTTGTTGGTGATGCGATGGGAACGTTGCATTTCCTGTCGCGCAAGGATGGCTCGCCGCTGAATCGAATACCAACCGATGGAACACCCATTGTTTCCAATCTTCTGCTGGTTGGTAAGACTGTCGTTGCAGTAACGCAGCGCGGTGGCATCTTTGGCTTCAAGCCTGAATGACGGGTTTTCCCCGTAACGCATGAAACCTGTTATAGCCTTGGTCGGTCGCCCCAATGTTGGTAAATCGACGCTGTTCAATCGCCTGACAAAAACCCGTGATGCGATCGTTGCGGACTTCGCTGGGCTTACACGAGATCGACATTACGGGAACGGAAAGCAGGGTTCGCACGAATACATCGTCATAGACACTGGTGGTTTTGAACCCGACGCAACGTCCGGTATTTTTAAAGAAATGGCCAAACAGACGCGACAAGCTGTGGCCGAGGCAGACATTGTCTTGTTCGTGGTTGATGCGCGGGCTGGGCTTTCGGCCCAAGACCATGACATTGGCAAATACTTGCGTAAATTAGGCAAGCCGTGCGTTTTGGTTGCCAATAAGGCAGAAGGAATGACTGCCGGTGCACAACTTGTTGAGTTCTTTGAGTTGGGCCTGGGTGAGGTCTTTCCCGTTTCAGCGGCCCATGGTCAAGGTACTAAACCGTTGGTTGATCTGGCATTGGAGCGGCTGTCTATGCCGGAAGTTGACGAGGATGCGCCAGAGTCAGATCCAAGCGTTATTAAATTGGCGGTTGCCGGGCGCCCCAATGTTGGTAAATCTACCTTAATTAATACGTGGCTCGGTGAGGAAAGACTCGTAGCGTTTGATCTGCCGGGAACAACTCGTGATGCCATTTCTGTTCCGTTTGAGAGAAATGGGCAACGTTTTGAGTTGGTTGACACAGCAGGACTTCGGCGCAAGGGGCAGGTATTTGAAGCGATTGAGAAGTTTTCGGTTGTCAAAACATTGCAAGCCATCGAATCGTCAAGTGTCGTCCTGTTGCTGATTGACGCAACACAGGGTGTGACTGACCAGGATGCGCATATTGCGGGATATATTCTTGAGTCAGGACGCGCAGTCGTTGTTGCGGTCAATAAGTGGGATGCGGTCGATGAGTACGAGAGAGAACTTGTTAAGCGATCCATTGAAACACGTTTGGGTTTCCTGAAGTTTGCAGCTTTGCATTTGATTTCAGCGCAAAAGCGGCAAGGTCTTGGCCCGTTATGGGACTCGATTGCTCAGGCGCACAGAGCGGCAAATTGCAAAATGTCAACGCCCGTTTTGACCAGATTGTTACTTGAAGCGGTTCAGTTTCAAACACCGAAGAAGACAGGTATGTACCGGCCCAAGCTCCGATACGCACACCAGGGCGGCATGAACCCTCCAATCATCATCATTCACGGCAATTCGCTCGAACATGTAACGGACGCCTATAAGCGCTTTCTGGAAGGGCGCTTCCGTAAGGAGTTTGATCTGGTTGGTACACCGTTGCGTATTCAAATGAAGTCGTCGCAGAACCCGTATTCCGGAAAAGACGACGCCTGAATGGTGATTGTTTCAACATTTCCTCTTGCTACGCCCAGGTTTATTGGTCAAGTCCCAAATACTGGCCACTCGTGTGTTATCGTCCACTCTTCTTAATTTTTTGAACACGGAGAATATCGTGAGCAACAAAGGTCAGCTACTGCAAGACCCATTTCTCAACGCATTGCGTCGGGAGCATGTGCCAGTTTCTATCTATCTGGTCAATGGCATCAAATTGCAGGGTCAAGTCGAATCATTTGACCAGTACGTCGTATTGCTTCGCAATACAGTCACTCAGATGGTTTACAAACACGCCATTTCAACAATCGTTCCCGGACGAGCTGTGAATTTGTCCGCGCCGGGCGGTGATGCAGCTGAAGGCTCCTGAGTGTTCGGGCCGTAATGGCCCGTGGTCAGCGAAGTCAGCGTTTCCCTACTCAATTTGATTGAACATCCTCGAATTGCTAGCACGCCAACTATTTTGGTCGGCGTGGATTTGGGCGCTCCAAACTTTGACGGAAAACTCGAAGAATTGGCATTGCTCGCACAGACTGCAGGAATGGCACCGGTCGCGCGTGTTACTTGTAAACGTCGGGCTCCCGATGCCGCCTTGTTTATTGGTTCAGGCAAGGCTGATGAAATCAAACTTCTGGCTGCTCAACTTGGGGCCAAGGAAGTATTGTTTGACCAAAGCCTGAGTCCGGGACAGCAGCGAAACTTGGAGCGCCACCTTGAACTACCGGTGAACGATCGAACGTTTCTGATTCTGGAGATATTTGCCCAGCGAGCACGCAGCCACGAGGGCAAACTGCAGGTTGAGTTGGCAAGGCTCCAGTATTTAAGTACGCGGTTGGTGCGGCGTTGGTCGCATCTGGAGCGACAGAGCGGCGGCATTGGTATGCGAGGTGGCCCCGGCGAGGCGCAAATCGAGCTTGATCGGCGAATGATCGGTGAAACCATCAAGCGGACCAAAGAGCGCTTGAACAAGGTCAAGCGCCAACGACAAACGCAAAGACGTCAACGTGAACGCCGCGATGCATTCAATATTTCGCTTATCGGTTACACCAATGCAGGAAAGTCCACGCTCTTTAACGCACTGGTCAAGGCACGGGCGTACGCAGCCGATCAATTGTTTGCCACACTGGACACGACAACACGCCAGCTTTACTTAGGCGAAGCGGGTCGGTCCGTCTCAATTTCAGACACGGTTGGCTTTATCAGGGATCTACCCCACGGGCTGGTGGATGCGTTCCAGGCGACACTCCAGGAGGCGATTGATGCTGACTTGTTGTTGCATGTGATTGATGCAGCTAATCCGAACTATGTTGAGCAAATCGAACAGGTGCAGCGTGTGCTCAAAGAGATTGGAGCCGATACCATCCCGCAGCTTCTGGTGTTCAATAAAGTTGATGCGCTGGATGCTGATCATCAGCCCAGCCGATGGGAAGATGAGTTTGAAATAGAAGGCGTGCAGACCCCACGCATTTTTGTGAGCGCCAAGGAGTCCATAGGACTTCCACTTTTGCGACAGCGACTGGCTAGCCTCTCAACCAGACCGGAGAAGACGGCACCGGCAACGACCCATGCCCCCGAGACGCTCGGGGACGAAATCTGATTAGGCACAATTGGGCACAGACCAATGAATAATGACGAAATGAAACCTTCCATTCGTGCTTTAAAAGCCAGCGTTTTTTCGCCCCCTCGGTGGCTCGGAAAAATGTTCAATTTGAACGACTCCCGATGGGGCCGTGGAGACGATAAGGCGGGTGATTCCAGCAAACCCGATGCAAAGCCGCCGGAGGGTGAGCCAACTTTGCCGCCGGTCGAGAGTGGGAAGCCAAACGGACGCCCCAATTCTGGCCCGCCCGATCTGGACGAACTCTGGAAAGACTTCAATCGCAAGTTGGGAGGGCTTTTTGGTAAGCCATCTCAACCGCCGCGTGGCGGAAATGGCGGAGGAGGCGGCTTTCAACCGGATATGAAGAGTGCTGGCATTGGGGCGGGGCTCATTTTGGGCGTATTGGTCCTGATTTGGCTCGGAACCGGATTTTTCATTGTGCAGGAAGGCCAGCAAGCGGTCATTACGCAGTTTGGAAAATACAACAAAACGGTTTATGCGGGCTTCAACTGGCGACTGCCGTACCCCATACAGCGCCATGAACTCGTGTTCGTAACGCAAATCAGGTCCGTTGATGTCGGGCGTGATACGGTACTTAAAGCGACCGGACTGCGCGAATCGGCCATGTTGACTCAGGACGAAAACATTCTGGACATCAAGTTTGCGGTTCAGTATCGCTTGAGTGATGCCCGCGCTTTCCTGTTTGAGAGCAAGAACCCGGCAGAGGCAGTTGTTCAGGCTGCAGAGACCTCGGTGCGCGAGGTTTTGGGCAAGATGAAAATGGATGCAGCGCTTTCGGAAGAGCGTGACCAAATCGCACCGCGGGTGCTCGCCATGATGCAGTCAATCCTGGACCGCTACAAGGTTGGCATTGAGATTGTGGGTATCAATTTGCAACAAGGCGGAGTGAGGCCGCCAGAGCAAGTGCAAGCGTCATTTGACGATGTACTCAAGGCTGGGCAAGAGCGCGAACGCGCCAAAAACGAGGCCCAAGCCTATGCGAATGACGTCATACCGCGAGCAGTCGGTTCTGCATCGCGCCTGAAAGAAGAGGCCGAAGCCTATAAGGCGCGCGTGGTTGCGCAGGCGCAAGGTGATGCGCAACGTTTCCGCTCCGTGTTTGTTGAATACCAGAAAGCACCACAAGTGACGCGGGACCGCATGTACCTGGATGCCATGCAGCAAATTTATAGCAATGTGACCAAAGTCGTGGTGGATTCCAAGCAAGGTTCGAACCTACTGTACCTGCCGTTAGACAAGATCATGCAGATGGGTGCTTCTGCCGGTGATGCAGGATCGGTCGTGCCGACTGCAGCGTCAACTGCTCCGACCCATGCGGTGCTTCCAAGTGCTGCTGCCAACGATGCCCGTAGCCGTGAAGCGGCCCGGACGCGCGAACGTGAATCTCGCTAGGAGCTCCCCATGAATCGGATTGGACTAATTTTCTCATCTCTGCTGGTGCTGATTGCTCTAGCGAGTTCCACCTTGTTTGTGGTTGACCAGCGCCAGTTTGGTGTGGTGTATGCGTTGGGGCAAATCAAGGATGTGATCACCGAGCCCGGGTTGAACTTCAAGCTTCCGCCGCCATTTCAAAATGTCTCCTACATTGACAAACGGCTGTTGACACTCGACAGTACTGACTCGGAGCCCATGCTGACGGCCGAAAAGCAACGTGTCGTCATCGATTGGTATGTTCGCTGGCGCATTTCGGAGCCTACCGAATACATCCGCAATGTGGGCTTGAACGAAGGCGCTGGCGCAAGCCAACTCAACCGGGTGGTTCGCAACGCATTTCAGGAAGAAATCAACAAGCGCACGGTCAAAGAACTGCTCTCCCTCAAACGGGAAGACCTGATGACCGATGTGAAAGCGGAGGTACTGACCAAGGTACGCGGCACCAAGCCGTGGGGCGTCGATGTGGTTGATGTTCGCATCACGCGTGTGGACTATGTGGAAGCCATCACCGAATCAGTCTACCGCCGCATGGAAGCCGAGCGCAAACGTGTAGCCAACGAGTTGCGTTCCACGGGTGCAGCCGAAGGTGAAAAAATTCGCGCCGATGCGGAGCGCCAGCGCGAAGTCACTATTGCAAACGCTTACCGTGATGCCCAAAAAATCAAGGGTGAGGGTGACGCCGAGGCCGCACGTATTTATGCAGAAGCATTTGGACGTGACCCCCAGTTCGCACAGTTCTACCGCAGTCTGGACGCCTACAAGGCCAGTTTCAACAACAAGAGTGACGTCATGGTGCTTGATCCGTCGTCCTCTGAGTTTTTCAAGGTCTTTCGTGGCGGTGTGGCACCCGTTGGAAATGCAAAGAAGTAAATTTTGAGTAGCGACACCATTTGGCTGGCGATTGCACTGGTGTTGGTGATGGAAGGGCTGTTCCCGTTCGCCTCACCCGAGGGATGGCGAAAGATGTTTACCCAACTGCTAACGCTCAGTGACGGACAGATCCGCTTTTTTGCATTGTTCAGCATACTGTGTGGTCTGGTGATGATTTGGTGGGTGTCGCCCTGAGAACGGGGCGACAAGCCCGGTAAAATCGCAGTTTTAATAGCCTCCTCATTCCACATGTCAGCTTGGGTCTTGCCGGATCACATTGCCGATGTGCTGCCTTCTGAAGCGCGCCACATCGAAGAAATACGTAGGGACCTGCTGGACATGGCCCGTTGTTATGGCTATGAACTTGTGATGCCTCCGTTGCTGGAGCATTTGGAGTCCTTGCTGTCGGGTGCGGGCGAAGCTCTGGACCTGCAAACCTTCAAACTCGTTGATCAAATTTCTGGACGCATGATGGGTTTACGTGCGGACAGCACGCCCCAAGTTGCGCGTATTGACGCGCACTTGCTCAACCGCGATGGCGTGACCCGCCTGTGCTATTGCGGACCGGTATTGCATACCCGCCCCAGTGGGCCGCACGCAACCCGGGAACCGCTCCAGTTTGGGGCAGAGATTTACGGCCATACAGGGTTGGAAGCCGACCTTGAAATTCTGACATTGGCACTGGATTCGCTCAAGGTGGCGCAAGTGGGTGCAATCAGTGTTGATATGGCGGATGCACGCATCGTGCACGCGCTGCTGAGGGATCTTGCGCTGGATACGAGCCAGTTGTCAGCTATTCATGCCGCGTTGGCTGCCAAAGATGCTAGCGAGTTGAAGACACTGCTAAGCCACGCGCCACGCGCCACGGCTCAGGCATTGATTGACCTTCTGCAACTGTACGGTGATACCTCTGTATTGGATGAAGCGAACCGATTATTGCCGAAATCGATTGAAATTGAAGCCGCTTTGGCGAACCTGAAATGGCTGGCAAGCCATCTCGATGGCGCCACCGTTTCGTTTGATCTGGCGGACCTGCGGGGCTACGCGTATTACAGCGGCGCCATGTTCTCTATGTATGCGCCCGGTGCCAGCGATGCGTTGGCGCGCGGCGGTCGGTACGATGAGGTTGGTCTTGTGTTTGGGCGCAAACGTCCCGCGGTTGGCTTTAGTCTGGACATTAAGTCGCTGACGGGCGTTGCTGCGAAGCGCCCTCTGCGGGCGGCTATTCGCGCGCCGTGGGGAGAAGCATCAGAGCTGCGAGCAGCCATTGCGGCATTGCGCCGCAAAGGCGAAACCGTGGTGTGCGTCTTGCCGGGCCATGAGAGTCAAGTCGATGAGTTCCATTGTGACCGTGAGCTGTTCCAAGCAGCGGGACAGTGGGTTGTGAAAGCTATTTGAGAAACATCCCAATGAATACAACCAAAGGACGCAACGTCGTCGTCGTCGGCACGCAGTGGGGCGACGAGGGCAAGGGCAAACTGGTCGATTGGCTGACCGAAAGCGCCCAGGGCGTAGTGCGCTTTCAGGGTGGTCACAATGCAGGCCATACCTTGGTCATCAACGGCGTCAAGACGGCCTTGCATCTGATCCCCAGCGGCATCATGCGCCCAGGCGTCAAGTGCTACATCGGAAACGGTGTCGTTCTGTCAGCTGCCAAATTATTCGAGGAAATTGAAGGCCTGGAAAAAGTCGGTGTTGAGGTACGCTCGCGCTTGCGCATCAGCGAGGCCTGCCCACTGATCTTGCCATTCCACGCTGCGCTGGATGTTGCCCGTGAAGCCGCCCGCGAAAAAGGCGGTAACGCCAAGATCGGCACTACGGGGCGAGGTATCGGCCCGGCGTATGAGGACAAGATCGCCCGCCGGGCTCTGCGGGTGCAGGATCTGAAGTACCCCGAGCGCTTTGCCAGCAAGTTACGAGAGCTGCTGGACTTGCACAACCATGTGCTCACCAGCTATTTGGGTTCGGTTGCATTTGATTTTGGACCCACCCTTGCTCCGTATATGGCCGACGGCAAAGTGTTGTTTGAGCCGGTTTACGCCGAGGCCATGCACCACGCAGAACTACTCAGGTTCATGATGGCCGATGTGTCCCGAGAGCTCAACGAGGCGCATCACCACGGTGCCAATCTTCTGTTTGAAGGTGCCCAGGGCACGTTGCTGGACGTTGACCATGGAACCTACCCCTACGTAACCTCCAGCAACTGTGTGGCCGGTAACGCGGCTGCCGGTTCGGGCGTTGGCCCTGGAATGCTGCATTACATCCTGGGCATTACCAAGGCGTATTGCACCCGCGTGGGTGGTGGCCCCTTCCCGACAGAACTCGAATGGGAAACGCCTGGCACACCCGGCTACCACATGAGTACCGTGGGCGCCGAGAAGGGTGTGACGACCGGTCGATCGCGTCGGTGTGGCTGGTTTGATGCAGCTTTGCTCAAGCGCTCCGCACAGGTTAACGGACTGTCCGGCTTGTGCATTACCAAGCTTGACGTGCTGGATGGACTCAAGGAGTTGATGCTCTGCACCGGCTATGAAATGGACGGCGAGACGCTGGATATTTTGCCCATGGGTGCTGATGATATTGAGCGTTGCAAGCCGATCTATGAAGTCATGGAAGGCTGGAGCGACAGCACGGTGGGAGTGACCCAATATGACAGATTGCCAGTGAACGCGCGCCTGTACTTGCAGCGCATCGAGCAGGTCACCGGCGTACCGATCCATATGGTCTCCACCAGCCCGGACCGGGATCACACCATCATGATGCGCCATCCGTATCTTGCGGATTGAGTTTGTTTATTCTTAAGTTAAATCGGGCTATAGCCCCCGTAAATATTGCGTAACCAGCTATAAATATAGGAGCAAATCATGTTGACTGAAGACGGCAAGCACCTTTACGTAAGCTACGACGAATACCACAATCTGATCGAAAAATTGGCGATCAGGATCCACCAGTCCGGTTGGGAATTTGACACCATTCTGTGCCTGGCTCGTGGTGGTATGCGACCCGGTGACATCCTCTCCAGAGTGTTTGACAAGCCACTGGCCATCATGTCGACCAGTTCCTACCGGTCGGACGCTGGAACGGTTCAGGGTAATCTGGATATCGCCCGCTTCATCACCACGCCAAAGGGTGAAATCGCTGGCAAGGTCTTGCTGGTGGATGATCTGGCCGACTCCGGGCACACGCTCAATGCGGTCATACACCAGCTCAAGAATAATTACGCCCCCATCACCGAGCTGCGCAGTGCCGTCATCTGGACCAAGGCGCTGTCGATCTTCACGCCTGATTATTCGGTGGAGTTTTTGCCGACCAATCCCTGGATTCACCAGCCGTTCGAGAGCTACGACGCCATGCGTCCTGAGCAACTTATTCAAAAATGGAGCGTTTAGATTTGGCCCCCACGCTCCACCGCTATGCGGGTCGCTGCCCCCCGAGGGGGCTAACTCGCCTTGGGGCGGCCCGGTGGCGAGTTGCTACCCTCACGGTTTCTTAAATGACCCAGCCGATCACAACCCTCATCCACCATCCCTACGTTCCACCGCCCGGGTTCGATGCACCCCAACCGGGTGTATTCAAGGCATCGACGGTGTTTTTCCCAACGGTCGCAGCGATGCGCAGTCGGGAATGGAAAGACAAGTCGGCCTATACCTATGGCCTCCACGGCACGCCCACGACGTATGCACTGGAGGAGCGGCTGTGTACGCTAGAGGGTGGCCTGCAGTGCGTATTGGTTCCCAGTGGGCTGGCGGCTGTATCGCTGGTAGCCCTGGCGCTTCTCAAGCATGGCGATGAGGTTTTGATTCCTGACAACGCCTATGGCCCCAACAAGGCCTTGGCTGAGGGTGAACTCAAAGACTGGGGTATTTCCCATCAGTACTACGACCCGATGGACCCGCAGGACCTAGACGCCAAAATGTCGAGCCGGACACGGCTGGTGTGGGTCGAAGCAGCGGGTTCAGTGACGCTGGAGTTTCCTGATCTGCCCGCCTTGGTGCGCATTGCGAAAGGCAAGGGCGCAGTGGTTGCGCTGGACAACACCTGGGGCGCAGGCTTGGCCTTTGCCCCCTTTAACTTGCTGCCGAGCGACGAGGTTCCACTGGGCGTCGATATTTCAGCCCATGCCCTGACCAAGTACCCAAGCGGGGGCGGTGATGTGTTGATGGGCAGTGTTATCACCCGGGACGCGGGCCTGCATCTTCGGATCAAACTGGCGCATATGCGGTTGGGATTGGGCGTTGGTGCCAACGATGCCGAGGGCGTTCTGCGGGCCTTGCCAAGCGTAGAACTGCGGTATCGCGCACACGATGAAGCCACCCGAATATTGGCGCAGTGGGCAAATGCCCAGCCCGCGTTTTTGCAGGTTTTACATCCTGCGCTAGGCGACTCTCCAGGCCACGCGCATTGGAAATCCTTATGTAAATTAGGCCCCGGGGGCGCTGCCGGCTTGTTCAGCGTGGTGATTGACGCCTGTTATAGCCAGGATCAGGTCGATGCCTTTTGCGACGCATTAAAACTGTTTCGCTTGGGCTACAGCTGGGGTGGCCCTATCAGCCTGGTCGTTCCCTACGACTTGGCCGCCATGCGAACTGAATGGCCCGCCCACATAGCGCGTGGCACGCTGGTACGTTTCTCGATTGGCCTGGAAGCCGTTGAAGATTTGCAGGCAGACATTGCGCAGGCCCTGCAGAATTTGCGGTAATTCAGTGTTTACCTGAATAGGCGAGGCATGTGGTAGCCGTTAGGCTATTGACATGAGTCAAGATTTCCAAAGCAGTTCAACGCCTGCGCCTTACGTTCCACCACCTTCGGATGCGCCCAAGAAGATCATTCGAGCGCTGCGCCCGGTCCACTTATTGCATTGGCTCTCCGCGGGTTGGAAGGATATGCGTGCACATCCAGGAATCAGCGCTTTTTATGGATTTTCTTTTTGTTGCATGGCGCTTGTGCTGGGCGCCGTATTTCAGTCCATGCCTGAATACACCATGTCCATCGCATCCGGTTGTCTGCTGTTAGGCCCCTTTTTGGCCATGGGACTCTACGAAGTCAGTCAGCGACGTGAGCGCGGGGAAATGCCGCAATTGGGTAGTTCGCTGACCTGCTGGAAGTCGCATATGCGCAGCATGTCCATGCTGGTGTTGGTGCTGATCGTAATGGAACTGTTGTGGGGCAGGGCATCACTAGTCGTTTTTGCTGTGTTCTTTAACACCGGCATGCCATCGACCAGCAGCGTGATGCAGGCAGTATTCAACCCAGAGAACTGGGAGTTTGTTGCCGTCTACACCATCGTGGGCGGGGCATTTGCCGTGTTGGTATTTGCAATATCCGTCGTATCCATACCAATGATTTTGGACAGGGACACGGACGCCATCTCGGCCGCCATCACCAGCATCGAGGTATTCTTCCAAAACACATTTGTCATGCTGGTGTGGGGCGCTTTGATTACGTCCTTGATCGTGGTATCACTTTTGCTTCCGTGGTGTCTTGGTCTGTTGCTCGCCGGTCCACTTTTGGGGCATGCCAGTTGGTATGCCTATCGCGGAGCGGTGGAATGGCCTACCGAATCGGCTGATGCCTGACGCTTAGATGGTAAAGTGTTGGCAACTACAGAAAGTACACCTTGGCAACACCCAATTACGGATACGAAAAACGTCAGAAAGAACTGGCAAAGAAGAAGAAAAAAGAAGAAAAGCTGAAGGAAAAGAGCGAGCGCAAGATCCACGGCCCGATGGATGGCGATGCTCCACAAGACGATGAAGCTGCCGGAGAGCCCCCCCCATCGTCCGATACCAGCGCGAGCTAATGTTGTGGCGCCGTGGTTTGGTGCTGCGGTTGCTCCAAAATTTCTAACGCCAGCCGTTGCATGGATTGAACAGAACGGTCATTTGGTGAAATGGCGCGGGCCTTGCCGTATTGGGAAAAATTGCGCTGCATGGACTGCAGATACACCGGGTCATAGTGTTGCGTGAGCAAATCGTGCACAACGCCACGTACTTGACCTGCCATAACCTGCTCTTTCCAGGCGCTCACCACCGTTTTCCCCCGTAGCTCGGTCAGAACGTCCAGCCGCTCACAGAAATGGGGGGCGTCCTGGACAAAGAAGTCATAGTCTTCCATGAGCAAGCCCACGCGCTCATCCATGGGCAATGTCAAATCCAGGCAGGGGCTCGCGCGCATACGCTCTACCAGTGCTGTCGGAATGGCCACATTGCCGACTTTTTTACTCTCGCTTTCGACGTACACGACGCGGGCTGGGTCAAACTGGCGAAGCGCATCCCACACCAGAGAATCAAAATGCTTTTGTGAGGGTTGGGGCTGGCCTGGAATGGCACCGAGCACCGAACTTCGGTGGCTGGCCAAGGCTTCCAGATCCAGCGTTTGCGCGCCTGCCGAAGCCAGCGCTTGCAGCAAACGGGTCTTGCCCGAACCGGTTGTGCCGCAAATCACCTCAAAATTCAGTCGCTCGACATGGCGGGGAATATCAATCAGCATCGCGGCCCGAAACGCCTTGTAGCCGCCTTCCACCAGTGTCACGCGAAAGCCGATCTGGTCCAAAATGAGCGACAGTGAGCCGCTGCGCTTGCCGCCGCGCCAACAGTAGGCCAGGGGCTTCCAGTCTCTGGGCTTGTCAATGACATGGCGCTCAATGTGGCTGGCGATATTGCGGGCTGCGATAGCCGCACCCCGCTTTTTTGCCTCAAATTGATTCACCTGCACATACATCGTGCCAATGAGCACGCGTTCTTCATCGTTCAGCGTCGGCCAGTTCACCGCGCCGGGCAAATGGTCGAGCGCAAACTCGCCCTCACTGCGTGCATCAATGATGGTGTGGTAGCTGCCAAGATGGGCAAGCACTTCAGCGGCATTCAAAATAGTCAGACTCATGCAATCAGCTTCTTGATGGTGGGCCACACGTTGTTCAAAATGATGGGGTGCGCCAATTCGTTGGGGTGGATGCGGTCGTTTTGAAACAGACGCTGTGTGTCCGGTACATCAGCCACATCTTTCAGCATAAACGGCACCAGCGCCGCTTTGTTGCCTTTTGCCACGGTAGCAAAGACGGCCGTAAACCGGTTGGCGTAGTCCTGCCCGTAATTGGGTGGCACTTGCATGCCGAACAGCAGCACCTTGGCACCTGCGCCCTGTGCGGCCACCGTCATTGCCTGCAAATTGTCTTGTGTCATCTGCAGGGGCAAACCGCGCAGCGCATCGTTACCGCCCAGCTCGATGATGACCAACGCGGGTTGGTGCAGCGTCAGCAAAGCCACCAGGCGCGAACGCCCGCCTGATGTGGTGTCACCACTGATGCTGGCATTGACGACTTTGACGCCAATTTTTTCCTGTGCCAGACGCAGTTCCATCAGCGCCACCCAGCCGCTGCCGCGTTTGAGGCCATACTCGGCGCTTAACGAGTCGCCCACCACCAAAATGGTCGGACTGCGATTTTGTGGTTGCGTCGCCCAGGCAGGGAAAGTCCCCGCAAGGGTGGCCAACATGCCAAGCGCGATACAGTGTCGTCGAATCAAAGAGAGACCCATGAGTGAAGTAATTATTTCTGTTGAGCACGTTTGCAAATCGGTGACCGATTCCACCGGCACGCTCGAGATTTTGCGCGATATCGATTTTGCCCTCAATGCGCGGGAGACCGCTGCCATTGTCGGCGCATCCGGCTCGGGTAAAAGCACCCTCCTTTCCATCATTGCGGGGCTGGATACGCCCACCAGCGGCACGGTTCACCTGGCCGGAGCCGATCTGTTCGCTTTGGACGAAGACGACCGGGCCGGTCTGCGGGCCAGCAAAGTGGGCTTTGTGTTCCAGAGCTTTCAGTTGCTGGGCAACCTGACAGCGCTGGAAAATGTGATGCTGCCATTGGAACTGGGGGGGCGTAAAGACGCCAGAAAAGCCGCCACCGAGATGCTGGTGCGGGTGGGCCTGTCGCAACGGCTGACTTCCTACCCCAAGGTTCTGAGTGGGGGCGAACAACAGCGCGTGGCCCTGGCGCGTGCATTTGTAGTGCACCCCGCCGTTTTGCTCGCCGACGAGCCCACTGGCAGTCTGGACTTTGCCACCGGCGAGACCATCATGAAACTGATGTTTGACCTGAACCGGGAGCAGGGCACCACGCTGGTTCTGGTCACCCACGACCGCGCCATTGCCGAGCGTTGCGACCGGCGCATCACCATTGAGGCGGGCAGACTGGTCTGAGCCGCGATAATCACAACATGTCTTCACCCAAAGTTCTTTTCGGCTTCCATGCCCTGGGCGTGCGTCTCAAGACGGCACCCCAATCCATTATTGAAATCTATTTTGAACCCACCCGGCGCGATGCGCGTATGCGCCAGTTTCTGGAACGTGCCACCGAGGCCGGGGTCAAGCTGATTGAGTCTGACGGCGCGCGCTTGTCAAAAATGTGTGGCGGTCACGGGCACCAGGGCATTGCGGCCCGCGTTCAGGCGATTGCCCAAGTGCACTCTCTGGATGAATTGCTGGAAGACCTTGAAGCCGCCAACGCCGAGTTGCCGCCCGAGCAACGCACCCAGCCCCTCATTCTGGTACTGGACGGTGTGACCGACCCGCATAACCTGGGTGCGTGCCTGCGCGTGGCGGATGGTGCTGGCGTACACGCCGTCATTGCGCCCAAGGACCATGCGGCAGGTATCAATGCCACGGTGGCCAAAGTGGCCAGTGGCGCGGCGGAAACCGTACCCTATTTCATGGTGACGAATCTGGCGCGGACCCTTAATGAGTTGAAGGAACGCAGTATTTGGATCATTGGCACCAGCGACACGGCACCCGCCACGCTGTACCAGA
>JBAWYQ010000003.1:0-60348 GCA_037143475.1 Burkholderiales bacterium
TGATGCAAGCGGAAAGGGGTCTGAAATCAAGCGTGTTTAATGCCGCTCAAATTTCCAACCATAATCGGGCAATTCTCCGCAGTTCACGCACCGCAAAAATTAGTGACCCAAGGCAGCAAAGAACAAAAAAATGCAAACTCCTTGCGAAAGTTTGCATCTGTTCGATTGCCTAAAAAGACAAAAAGTCCTTTAAAATCAACCACTTACTGGAGGAAGCGGTGGGATTCGAACCCACGGTACCTTTCGGTACGCCTGATTTCGAGTCAGGTACATTCGGCCACTCTGCCACGCTTCCTAAATAGTTGCTTCAATCCGGCGAAGCGCAGATTCTATCAGGGCCGCAGGGTCACCATACCGCCTAGATACGGGCGCAGGGCTTCGGGGATGGTGACCGAGCCATCGGCGTTCTGGTAGTTTTCCAGCACCGCCACCAGTGTGCGCCCCACCGCCAGTCCGGAGCCGTTCAAGGTGTGCACCAACTCATTCTTGCCCTGAGCGTTTTTAAAGCGTGCCTGCAGACGGCGCGACTGAAAAGCCTCGCAGTTCGAGACCGAGCTGATTTCACGAAACGTGTTCTGCGCGGGCAACCACACTTCCAGATCATAGGTCTTGGCCGCGCCAAAGCCCATGTCGCCCGTGCACAAACTCACCACGCGGTAGGGCAAGCCCAGCTTTTGCAGGATGGCTTCTGCGTGGCCCACCATGGCTTCCAGCGCTTCGTAGCTTTTCTCGGGGTGCACGATTTGCACCATCTCCACCTTGTCGAACTGGTGCTGGCGAATCAGGCCGCGTGTGTCGCGCCCGGCGCTGCCCGCCTCGGAGCGAAAGCACGGGGTGTGGGCGGTGAGTTTGATGGGCAAATCGGTCTCGGCCACAATTTCGTCGCGCACAAAATTGGTCAGCGGGACTTCGCTGGTGGGGATCAAATACAGCGCAGTATGGTCAGGCTGCACTTCGCCCTCTTGGCCACCCTTTTTGGCAGCAAACAGGTCACCCTCGAACTTGGGCAACTGACCGGTTCCTTTGAGCGATTCGCCATTGACGGCGTAGGGCACATAACACTCGGTGTAGCCGTGTTCCTGGGTCTGCACGTCCAGCATGAACTGCGACAGCGCACGGTGCATGCGGGCAACAGGGCCCTTCATCACGGTAAAGCGCGAACCAGAGAGCTTGACGCCCATCTCAAAATCCAGCCCCAGCGGCGTGCCCACGTCCACATGGTCTTTTATTTCAAACGACATGGCAGTCGGCGTTCCCCAGCGGCGCACTTCCACGTTGCCGTGTTCATCTGCGCCCAGGGGCACGCTCTCGTGCGGCAGGTTGGGCACGGCCAAAAGCAGCGTCTGCATATCCAGCTGAATCTGGTCCAGACGGGTGGCAGAGGTTTCCAGCTCAGTCTTCAGACCTGCCACTTCAGTCATGACCGCGTCCACCTCGGCGGGGGTGCCCTTGGCCTTGAGCATGCCAATTTGCTTGGAGAGGGTGTTGCGCTTGCTTTGCAGCTCTTCGGTGCGAATTTGTAGGGTCTTGCGCTCGGCTTCCAGCACCTTGAACGCATCCACGTTTAGAAAGACTTGCGGATTCTTGCGGGTTTGCAGGCAGGCCACAACCTGGTCGAGGTCTTTGCGCAGCAGGGTAATGTCTAGCATCGTAATACCTTGAAAGAAATAGGGCTCTAGCCCCCTATTTTAGTGCGTGAGCAGCTATTATTTTTATAGCGTATTCACTGGCGATTGATTGTCCATTCTCAGGCCCTTGGGCAGCGGAAACTTCACTGTTTCTTCAATGCCGTCCATCTTGCGCACAGACACTGCACCCATCGCGCGGATGCGGTCAATCACCTGTTGCACCAAAATTTCGGGTGCGGAAGCCCCGGCCGTCAATCCGACTTGGCTCTTACCTTCAAACCACGCAGTCTGCAGCTCGGAGGCAGCGTCCACCATATAGCTGGCAACGCCCAGTTTGCGCGCCAGTTCGGCCAATCGGTTGCTGTTGGAACTGGTAGGGCTGCCCACCACGATCATGATGTCCACCTGCGGCGACATTGTCTTGACGGCGTCCTGGCGGTTTTGGGTGGCGTAGCAAATGTCCTGCTGCTTGGGTGACTGCACGGTGGGAAACCGCGCCATGACTGCCGCAGAGATGTCAGCAGCATCATCCACGCTCAGCGTGGTTTGTGTAACCAACGCCAGCTTCACAGTCTGCCGGGGCGCAATACGCGCCACGTCGGCCACGTCTTCCACCAGGTGGATGCTGCCATCGTCCAACTGACCCATGGTGCCTTCAACCTCGGGGTGCCCCTTGTGGCCAATCATGATGAACTCATAGCCCTCTTTGTGCAGCTTGGCCACTTCGACGTGCACCTTGCTGACCAGCGGGCAGGTAGCATCAAAAATCTGGAAACCGCGGGCCTGCGCTTCGAGCTGGATGGCGCGACTCACACCATGTGCAGAAAAAACCAGCGTAGCCCCCGCCGGTACGTCGTCAAGCGCTTCTATAAAGATAGCACCCTTGGCCTTAAGATCATTCACCACATAGGTGTTGTGCACAATCTCATGGCGCACGTAGATGGGCCGACCGAACTTTTGCAGGGCACGTTCCACGATTTCAATGGCGCGGTCGACTCCTGCACAAAACCCGCGTGGTTCCGCTAGAAGAATTTCCTGCGTCATAAGATCCCAATCACCTGCACTTCAAACGTCACCGGCTGGCCGGCCAACGGGTGGTTGAAGTCGAACTGCACGCCTTTGCCCTCAGCGACCTGCAACACCACACCCGCAAACTGCCCCTTGTCGTCCGGCGTGGGGAACTGCACCACATCGCCCACGCTGTATTGCTCATTGGGGTCGCCCATTTGCATGAGCACCTTGCGTGCCAGCCACTGCTGCATGGCCGGGTTGCGATCGCCAAAGGCGGCACCGGCGGGCAGTTCAAAGATGCGTCGTGCGCCCTCTTCCATGCCAATCAGGCAAGCCTCAACGGGCGGTGACAACTCGCCCGTGCCCAGGGTGAGCGTGGCGGGCTTGCTGTCAAAGGTGTTGATCACATCGCCCTGCGGGCCGCTCAGGCGGTAGTGCAGGGTAAGGAAGGAGCCTGGCTGTACACAGGTCGTCGTTGCGGTCATAAAAGTCTCAATAAGCGCTGCCATTGCGGTGCAGCGTGGGGGCAACCATTAATCTGGCCTCTATTGTAGATTTTTGAACTTCAGTCGCGCCGACGCCCACCCGATGCCCGCACCCAGCACATGCGCCTGCCATGCCACTTTGACGCCGTCGGGAAGCCCTGACATATCAGATACCAACCCCGCAGTGTCGAGCACGGCTTTTACAAACAGGCCCAAACCCAATATGGCGAGGATGACGCGCAGCCTTGGCAGACGGACCCAAAACGTGTTTCCAGCCACAAAAGCCAACAACATGACCACCCCGGAGGCGCCCCGGTAGTACGCAAGTTCTGGTGCCGCCAGCAACAGCCCTAGCGAAATGGCGGGCATCCCGAACAAGAACAGCAGAACGATGAACCGAGGCCCAAACTCCCTTTCCGCGACAGCACCCACCAGAAACAGCGCCCCCACGTCCAAAATCAACTGCTGAAAAGAAAAGTGAACAAAATGGCAGGTCCAAAGGCGCCAAACTTCGCCCTCAAAGATCGCCTGTCGATCAAAAGCAAGCGGGTTGTCCTGCGGGTTGGCGGCAAGTACCAGGCAAACCAGAACGACCGCACTGGTCGCATAGGGAACTCTAAGCTGCACGTCATTTGGCATTGGATGCACCACTGTAGCAAGAATATTCGCACAGAACGACCGTCTAAACTGCCACAACTCGAAAAAGCCATCCCATGCCCCTCAAAGACCTCCCACCCGACGCCCGCCCGCGTGAAAAGCTGCTGGCCCGGGGCGCCGCTGCTCTGAGCGACACAGAGTTGCTGGCGCTGCTACTGCGCACCGGCATCAAGGGCAAAGGCGTGTTGCAAATGGCAGACGAATTGCTGCACATCAAAAACGATAGCAGCTCAGGCATTATTGACGGGTGCTTCGACGGTATTTCAGGTCTACTTCATGCCACGGCCGACGATTTAAAACGGGTCAAGGGGCTGGGCCCCGCCAAACGCGCCGAGCTGATTGCCGTGCTGGAACTGGCCCGCCGGGCCATGGCGCAGCAGC
This sequence comes from Burkholderiales bacterium, assembly GCA_037143475.1. GTDB lineage: Bacteria > Pseudomonadota > Gammaproteobacteria > Burkholderiales > Burkholderiaceae_C > Allorhodoferax. The sequence continues at coordinate 4,163 of JBAWYQ010000003.1, forward strand.
TCAAAGAGCGCACCGTGTTTGCGGACCCCGACACCATCAAGCATTATTTGAAGCTGCACCTGGCCGCCAAAAGCCATGAGGTGTTTGCCGTGCTGTTCCTCGACGCGCAAAACCGCCTGCTGGCCATGGAAGAGATGTTTCGCGGCAGCCTGACCCAAACATCGGTCTATCCGCGTGAAGTGGCGCTGCGCGCCCTGCACCACCAAGCCAGCGCCGTGGTGCTGGCGCACAACCACCCCAGCGGCACGGTGCAACCCTCACGCGCCGACGAAGCGCTCACGCAAACCCTGAAAGCAGCACTGGCCTTGCTGGATGTGCGGGTGCTTGATCACATCATCGTGGGCCCTGGCCAGGCGCTGTCCATGGCCGAGAAGGGGCTGCTGTGACCCCAGCAGTGCCCAAGATGGCGGGACAGAAGGCAAAACCAGTCAAAGTAGGGGCGCTAGCCGACTTGAAACAGGTAAAAAGAGAAATTGCAGCCCAATCCGAGCGCGCGGCTAAGGCGGCGGCCCAGCAAGCGCTCGAGGCCAAGCGTGTTCGCGAACACCGCAGCCTGTTTCAGACGGCAGTTGGTGCGGTCAAACGCCTTCCTGAGCACGGCACTGCCAGCCTTAAGCCTGCCGCGCCACAGCCAGTGCCAATGCAGCACCTGCTGGATGAAGCCGCTGCGCTGTTGGAGTCCATCAGCGACGAAGTAGACGTCACCACGCTACTCGACACCGACGAGCACCTGAGCTTTCGTCGCCCCGGCGTGGGCCCGGATGTGGCGCAAAAACTGCGCAGGGGTAAATGGTCGATCCAGCGCCAGATTGACCTGCACGGCCTGCGCAGCGATGATGCGCGCGAAGCGCTAGCCTCATTCATCCGCGAATCACACAAACAAGGCATTCGTTGCGTACGCATTGTCACTGGCAAAGGCCTGGGGTCACCTGGCAAAACACCGGTGCTCAAAGACAAGGTGCACCGTTGGCTGGTTCAGCGCTCTGAAATAGTGGCCTTTGTACAGGCTCCACCGGCCCAGGGTGGCGCGGGTGCGCTGGTAGTGCTTCTGCAGCCCCTGCGCATTTCTTGACTTTGGATTGCAACTCAGCGTTTACCAGCGAGCTCCCCATCAACGAGCTGCTTCAATTGTTCGAATCCAAAAGTAGGCAGCGGCTTTCCATTCACGAAGTATTCTGGCGTCTGAGACACGCCCAGCGTGTTGGCGTCACTCAGGTCTTGTGCGATAACTTGCTGGACATTGGGGGACGTCATGTCAATTGCCAATTGCTCCATGTTCAAACCCACTTGGTTTAGATGTGTCCACACCAGGTCAACGTTGGCGGTATGGTTCGAGACCCAATCAGCCTGGCTGTTTAACAAGGCTTCAAGAGTCGGCCAGAACTTTCCCTGGCGCCGGGCCGCCTCCAAAACAGTCACCACTTTGTCCGACCCCTTGTGAAAAGGTGCGTATCGCATCACCAGCCGAATTCTGTCTGGATTTTGCGCCAATAACTGCTTGACCAGTGGGTAGAACGTGCTACAGGTCCCACAGGCAGGATCGAAAAACTCGACGATCACTACCGGAGCATCGGCCTTGCCCAGATTGGGTGAATGCGCGCGAAGCAGCGCCGTGGTGTCGACGGTAGACCCTTGTGACTTCTGTGAATCTTGACCCGTGAAGTAAAACGCCACGAGGGCTATTGCTGCAACAAGTGCCAGAACGGCCGCTACATAAATCGTGTTTTGTTTCACCGGGCGTGCCTATTTTTGCTTGGTTGAACAGGCCAATCCCGCAATCAGGACCCACGCCGATGCAAATGTATTGGAAATTTTCATGGCGCATCCTAATCCAATTGACACGCCTATTCCCATTGCGCTGTACGAGCCGTGTGGTTTTGGTCGCCGCCTACGCAATCAATTCGGGCTAATGCCCGACTTTCTCCAGTTCCAGCATCTCCTCGGCCGAAAACACCCTTGACCGGGTGTGAAAGGCCTTGCCCTCCGGCCCCTCCAGTGAAAACGTGCCGCCATGCCCTTCGATCACGTCGATTATCAGCTGCGTATGCTTCCAGGTTTCGTACTGACCCTTGCCTATGTAGAACGGGCAACCCCCAATATCACCCAGGTACACATCGCCCGCACCCATGGTGATTTCGCCAGGCAGAAAGCAGTTGGCGGCGCTGTTGTCGCAGCAGCCGCCGGACTGGTGGAACATCAGCTCCTGGCCATACTTGGCCTGGAGCAATGCCACCAGTTCCAAAGCCGCCGGTGTAGCGACGACTTTGTCCACCATCAGAAGAAGCCCAGCTTGTTTTCGCTGTAGCTCACCAACAGGTTCTTGGTTTGTTGGTAGTGGTCCAGCATCATCTTGTGGGTCTCGCGGCCAATGCCGGATTCCTTGTAGCCACCAAATGCCGCGTGTGCGGGGTAGGCGTGGTAGCAGTTGGTCCACACACGACCTGCCTTGATGGCGCGGCCCATGCGGTAGGCCACGTTGCCGTTGCGGCTCCACACGCCAGCGCCAAGACCGTACAGCGTGTCGTTGGCTATCGCCAGGGCTTCGGCTTCGTCCTTGAAAGTGGTCACGGCTAGCACGGGTCCGAAGATTTCTTCCTGGAAGATGCGCATCTTGTTGTGGCCCTTGAACAGCGTGGGTTGCACGTAGTAGCCACCTGCCAGATCGCCACCCAGGTGTGCCTGAGCGCCACCTGACAGTACTTCTGCACCTTCCTGCTTGCCCAGGTCCAGGTAGGACAGAATCTTGGTCAACTGCTCTTTGGAAGCCTGAGCGCCCATCATGCTATCGGTGTCCAGCGGGTTCATGTGCTTGATGGCTGCAACGCGTTTCAAGACACGCTCCATGAACTTGTCGTAGATGGATTCCTGAATCAGTGCACGGCTAGGGCAGGTGCAAACCTCACCCTGATTGAAGGCAAACAGCACCAGGCCCTCGACCGCTTTGTCCAAAAATGCATCGTCCTTGTCCATGATGTCGGCAAAGAACACGTTGGGGCTCTTGCCGCCCAGTTCCAGCGTAGCGGGAATCAGGTTATTGGCAGCAGCCTGGGCAATCACGCGACCCGTGGTGGTGGAGCCGGTGAAGGCAATCTTGGCGATGCGCTTGCTGGTGGCCAAAGGCATGCCGGCTTCGCGGCCGTAGCCGTTGACGATGTTGAGCACGCCGGGCGGCAGAATGTCGGCAATCAGCTCGGCCAAAATCAAAATGCTGATGGGTGTGGACTCTGCGGGCTTCAATACCACGCAGTTGCCCGCACCAATGGCGGGGGCCAGTTTCCAGGCCGCCATCAGGATGGGGAAGTTCCACGGAATGATCTGACCGACCACGCCCAGGGGTTCCTGGATGTGGTACGCCACGGTGTTCTCGTCGATGTTGCTCAATGCGCCTTCTTGAGCGCGCACGCAGCCTGCAAAGTAGCGGAAATGGTCCACTGTCAAAGGAATGTCGGCGTTGAGGGTTTCACGAATCGCCTTGCCGTTGTCCACGGTCTCGGCGTAGGCCAGCAGCTCCAGATTGGCTTCAATGCGGTCGGCAATTTTGAGCAGGAGGTTTGAGCGCGTAGCAGCGTCGGTCTTGCCCCAGGCAACCGATGCGGCGTGTGCGGCATCCAGCGCCAACTCCACGTCTTCAGCGGTGGATCGGGCGGCTTGCGTGTAGACCTTGCCGCTGATGGGGGTGATGACGTCAAAGTACTGGCCCTTGACCGGCGGGACGAACTTGCCGCCGATGAAATTGTTGTACTGGGCCTTGTAGGCAATCTTGGCGCCGGCGGCGCCGGGGGCTGCGTAAATCATGTGTGTCTCCTGCTGGTTGAATTGGAATGTCGATCCCACAGGCACCCAGGGTGCAATGGTTTCGAGAGCCACTGTTTGCACGGGTTGTGCCAAGGTGCCGTTTCCGCCAAAAATCGGGCCAAACAGGCGCAATCCCTGTCTCGGGCCGGGTGTATACCCCGCCAGACTGTGCCAACGGCGCACTACCATGGCACGCCCTGTGCCAAAACGGTACAGGTCGCGGCACAATCCGGCTGAAACGGCGGCCGGCACTGGCGCACAATTCAACTTGTGCGGCTATCGCCGTAGCTGCACAGCAGGAGACGGCACACCCGTCCCGCTACCCCATAGGAGACAACGGCCATGACCACACCCGTACTACAGGACCGCTCGGTGCCCGCGCGCCTGCGCGAGGCACGCCGTCAGCTGGTCAGCAACGGGCGCTTGCCAGCGGACTTGATCCAGAGTGATCTGGCACGGTCGTGGGAGCGCAGCTGGCAAGCCGGCCTGCAACCCATGGGCCGTATGCCGGGTGCACCTCACGCGTCGGGCGCGCAACTGGCGCGCGAGCTGGAGCGCCAACGTGAGCTGGTGGCCCATGCCCGACCGGTGATGGAGTTTCTGTTTGAGCAAACCCGTGACTCCGACAGCATGAGCATCCTGGCCGGCTCCGATGGCATGCTGCTGCACACGCTGGGCGACCCGCAGTTCATTGGCCGTGCCGAGCGCGTGGCGCTTCGGCTGGGCGCCATCTGGCAGGAGCAGTTTCGGGGGACCAACGCCATTGGCACGGCGCTGGCCGACGCGCGAGCCGTGGTGGTACACGCTGAAGAGCATTACCTGGAGCGCAACGGCTTTCTGACCTGTGCGGCCGTACCCATCCACGACCCCAAGGGCCGCATTCTGGGCGCGCTCGATGTATCGGGCGACCACCGGGGCTACCACCGCCACACACTGGGCCTGGTTAGGTCTGCCGCGCGCATGATCGAGCACCGGCTGTTTGACACGCGCCACGACCCCCGCCAGTGGAGCGGACTGCGCCTGCGCTTTCATATACAGCCCGAAGGCATAGGCACCGTTGCCGAAGGTCTGCTCGCCGTTACCGAAGATGGCCAACTCGCGGGGGCCAATGCGGCCGCACTGGAATTGCTGGACCTGGACTGGCCGCGCCTGACACACACGCGGGTCGATGCTGTGCTGGCCGAATCTCTGAGCCAACTCATGGACTGGGGGCAACGCACTTCGTCCACCCCGCATGTGGTGCACACCCGGGCCGGGCGCGCAGTGTGGGTAAGGGTGGAGGCCGGGCGCTTGCCGCATGTGGCGCGCCACGGGCCAGTCACCGACATTCGGGAAGCGGTCTCAGCACCGCAGCCCACCGACGCGCTGGCTGTGCTGGACACTGGAGATGCGGTTTTTCAGACAGCAATAGCCCGGGCCCGCAAGCTCATGGGCAAGCCCATTGCCATTCTGTTGCAAGGCGAATCAGGCGTGGGCAAGGAGGTGTTTGCCCGCGCCGCCCACCGAAGTGGTCCGCGGGGCGAGCAGCCCTTTGTGGCGGTGAATTGTGCAGCCTTGCCCGAGAACTTGATTGAGGCCGAACTGTTTGGTTATCAGGGCGGCGCCTTCACCGGCGCAAGACGCGAGGGTGCGCCCGGGCGCATACGTGAAGCGCACGGCGGCACGCTTTTCCTGGACGAGATTGGCGACATGCCCCTGCCCCTGCAGGCGCGGCTGCTGCGCGTGTTGCAGGAACGCGTGGTGGTGCCGCTGGGTGGTGGCAAGCCGGTCAATGTCGACTTCTGCCTGGTTTGCGCCACGCACCGCGACTTGCCCGCCGAAATGCAGGCCGGTCGGTTTCGTGAAGACCTGTATTACCGCCTCAACGGCCTGACGCTGCGCCTGCCTCCGCTGCGCGAGCGCACCGATCTGAACGAACTGCTGCAGCGCGAACTGCACAGCCTCATGCCAGAGCGTGCCATGGCAGTCTCGCCCGAGATGTTGAAGGCCATGCAGAGCTACCGCTGGCCCGGCAACGTGCGCCAGTTGTTCAACGCCCTGCGCACCGCCTGCGCGCTGGTAGATCCCGATGAAGACGCCATTGGCTGGGAGCACTTGCCCGACGATTTGCTGCTGGCGCTGAAACCACACGCCACGACTCCGCGCTCGGGCGCCCTCGAAACTGCTACCGACGCGCCCTCCGATTTACGCACACTGTCGCGCCAGACCATTGAGCGCACAGTGGCAGAGTGCGAAGGCAATTTATCCGAGGCCGCGCGAGCGTTGGGCATCAGTCGCAACACGCTCTACCGGCGTCGGCGTGGCTAAACGCTAAGAGCCACGCACAGCGTCAATTCCCAGCGCGCTAGCGTCCAGCGCACCGTGGCCATTGGCAATTAGCTGGTCCATGCGCGCCGCTATGGCTGGCAACGCAGCCAGCGGGCGGTCCCCTGCAGTTTCGAGCATCAGGCGCACATCCTTGCGCGCCATGGTCAGCTCGAAACTGGCCGCAAAGTTCCCTTTGGCCATATTGCCACCCCGGCCTGCCACCATGGCGTTGATGTCCAGCAGACCCAGCAACTTCACTGCACTTTGCGGATCCACGCTGCTGGCTTGGGCCATTGTCAGAATATCCGCCATCAGGGCAGATACGCCAATGATCATGGCATTGCCAAACAGCTTATTGACGGCCGCCAGATCCGCACGTTCACCCATGTACTCAAGGCGTGAGGTCATGGTAGCCAGTTCGTCCTGCACGCGCTCGAACAGCGCGCGTGGCCCTGCCACCATCATGGAGCCCTGGGCGCTGCGCGCCGCCGGTGGACCCATGAAGACGGGGCAATGCAGATAGGCAATGCCTTGCTCCGCCAGCCGCGCGGCGCGTGCGACCGTCAGTTCGGGCAGGGTCGTGGTGTGGTCAAGCAGAACGGCGTTGGGCGCCAGCATGGGCAGTGCCGCAGCGATGACATCATCGACCACCGCATCGTCCTTGAGCACCAGATGCACCCGCGTTGCGCCCTGCACGGCCTCAGCGGGCGTTGCAGCGGCCTTGACGCCGAATGGCACGAGTGCCACCGCTTTGTCGGGCGAGCGGTTCCAGGCCGACACGGTGTCGCCGCGTTTGGCCGCGGCTTCTGCGAATGCGGCGCCGAGCAGGCCAGTGCCAAGAAATGCGATGGTTGCCATGGTGGAAACAGGTAAGTTGATCTAACCGCATTATTGCTGGTGCCCCCACAGCGGCCGTCCCGAAGGGCTACTTTCTGCCAAAGCTCTCCGGCATTTGGACCGCAACTACCTCGCCACGGGCTGTGGCCACGCCCTGTGCATAAACGATGGTCTCCACAATGACCTTGCGGCCCTTGATTTCCTTGACCCGACCACGCAACTCCAACGCACCGTCAAGAGGTGTAGGCTTGAGATAGTCCACATGCAATGAGCCGGTTACAAAGCGAAACGGCGGCAGCGTGTCCATCTCACGAGCCTCCGCGCGGTACATGGCCGCCGCCGCGGTCCCTGTGCTGTGGCAATCGATTAACGAGGCAACCAGACCGCCATAGGCGTATCCCGGCACCGAGGTCTGGTAGGGCTCGGGCGTGAACCGGGTGACCGATTCTTCGCCGTCCCAATGCGTCTTTATCTGATGGCCATGCGGGTTATTGGACCCACAGCCGTAGCAATGTGACACGTTTTCGGGGTAATAGTCCTGAAAAGCTTTCATAGCATCTCCAAAAAAAGTGTCGAACGAACCATAGAGTAAGCCGCCAATCATAGGCTGCTCCCAATCGCACATGGAACGTTTCAATGCGGGTAAACTCGGGAACCATGAACGATATCGTCGAAGGCATTGCGGGGCTAAGCAGTTTGCGCGACCGCGAGGCATTGGACTTCAATCTGGTCACTCTCCTGCGTAAGTTTGTATCAACCCCGATCGAGGCCATTCGCGTTCTGGCGCTGGCCGGAGAAGCAGGGGACCAGCGCTGGCTCACCGGAGCCTGTCTGCTGGCCGGAGAAGCCGAACCGACGCGCGACCGCGTGTGGGTCAACTTCAATACCCTGCCCGGCGCAAGCGACTACCCCGATCGACAATCCTGTGTTGCCAGTGGCCAGATTCAATACCAGGGCAGCGCGCCGTGCTTTACGCTGTTTCCAACCGACCCTCAAAGCAAAACACAAGGCGTACTGGAGATTCAGACTGCCGACCGCCTGGACTCCCACAGCGTAAACTTGGTTGTCAACGTACTCAAAATTTACCGCAATCTTCAGGGCCTTCTGGACTATGGCGAGAAGGATTCCCTAACTGAATTACTCAATCGCAAGACGTTTGACGGCGCATTCATTGCGGCCACGCTGCACGAGTCACAGCGACAAAACCCCGCCCTCCCCGACCGCCGCGCGGCCCAAGGTGGATCCTACTGGCTGGCCGTGATCGACATTGATCATTTCAAACGCGTTAATGACACATTTGGACACCTCATCGGTGACGAAGTACTGGTATTGATTGCCCGAATGATGCGCGCAAGCTTTCGCTTCTCAGACCAACTCTATCGTTTTGGCGGCGAGGAGTTTGTGGTACTCATGCGGTGCGCCAGCGCGCAGGATGCACTTGGCGCGTTGGAGCGCTTTCGGACCTGTGTTGAAGCGCGCGAATTCACGCAAGCCGGCCACATTACGATTAGCATTGGCTACGCGCCCCTGATGCAGGATGACACGCCGGGCGCGGCTTTTGACCGTGCCGACAAGGCTGTCTACTACGCCAAGGGGCATGGGCGCAACCAAGTTTGTAGCTACCCCGAACTGGTGGCCAGCGGTGAACTCAAAGAAGCCGCCGAAGAGTCCCACGAGGTCGACTTCTTTTGATGCACTGCGTTTAGCGGCCCCCTATTTCCCGACCGAACCCGCGTTGGGAAAGAACAACTGCTCACCACCAATTTTGTAACTGGCAATGATCGCCTGACCGGGGGCGGACACCACCCAGTCGACAAACTTCTGGCCCTCGGCCACTTTGACATGCGGGTGCTTCGACGGGTTGACCAGCATCACGCCGTATTGGTTGAACAGCTTGGTGTCGCCCTCCACCAATACCGCCAGATCGCCCCGATTCTTGAAGCTGAGCCAGGTGCCGCGGTCGGCCAGCACATAGGCGGCGGTGCCAGATGCCATATTGAGCGCGGGGCCCATACCGCAACCGCATTCCTTATAACCGCTGCCTTTGGTATCCGCCATACCAGCCAGCTTCCAGAAGCGCAACTCTGCAGCGTGGGTGCCACTCTTGTCGCCCCGCGAGATGAAGCTGGCATTGGTCGCAGATAGTTTTTTCAGCGCCTCGACCACGTCTTTACCGCGCGTTTGGGCCGGGTCGGTCGCCGGGCCCACCAGCACAAAGTCGTTGTACATCACCGGGAAACGTTTGACCGCAAAACCGTCAGCAACAATTTTTTCTTCTGCCACCTGGTCATGCACAAACAGCACGTCGGCGTCACCCCGGCGCCCCATGTCCAGGGCCTGTCCGGTGCCCAGAGCCACTACTTTGACGTCGATGCCGCTGGCCTTTTTAAACTCCGGCAGCAGGTGCGCAAACAAACCCGATTGTTCCGTCGAGGTGGTGGAAGCTACCACTATGCTCTGCGCCTGGGTAGTGAACGACGCTACTGAAATAATAGCAGCATACGCCCACTTCACAGGGGCTAGACGACTAAAAGACTTAATACACTTCATGCAGACTCTCCTTTGACAAACAAATGGGCCTCCGGATACTGCTGTTGCAGCGACGGCCCGCTAAAAAAATCATCCACTGGCAAATCGGCCAGCACGCGACCCTGCTCGAGGTAGATCACCCGACTGGCCAGGCGCTTGACCTGGCCCAGGTTGTGGCTGGCAAACACGAGCGTCATGGTCTCGTTCTGGTTCGCGAATTCATGAATAAGCGCCTCCACCTCGCGTTTGGCGTGCGGGTCCAGGCTGGCCGTAGGTTCATCCAATAGCAGCACTTGGGGCGAAAGCGCCCAGGCCCGCGCCAGCGCAACCCGCTGCTGCTGCCCGCCCGAGAGGGTGCGTGCGTTGCGGTGCGCCAGGTCGGTCAGGCCCACGCGTGCAAGCGCCGCTTGGGCGTGGGCCTTTGCATGGCGCCAGTTCGTGCCCCGAAGCCATAGCCCCAGGGCAATATTGCCCAGCACGGACAAACGCATGAGGTGCGGCCGCTGGAACAACATGGCGTGCGCTCTGTCGGTGTCGCGCACCACGCGGCCTGATGTGTGGTTCGCCAGCCCATGCAGCAGGCGTAGCAGCGTGCTCTTGCCACTGCCGTTGGCGCCCACCAGTGCGATACGCTCACCAGGTTGGACGGTCAGGCTCACGTCGTGCAGCGCTGATACGCCAGCCGAGGCTCTGCCGTAGTGAATGCCAGCAGATGCCAGATCAAAAACCGGCTTCACGCGGCACCACCCACCGTTGCAACCGTCAAACTGCTGCCCTCGGCCTGTTCGCGCCAATGGCGCACACCCGTGATTAACGTATTGAGCAACAACACGACGCCCAGCAGCACCAGACCAAGACCCAGTGCGAGCGGCAGGTCGCCCTTGCTGGTTTCCAGTGCAATGGCTGTGGTCATCACACGGGTAAAGCCGTCGATATTGCCGCCCACGATCATTACCGCACCCACCTCAGAAATGGCACGGCCAAAAGACGCGATGACAACGGTCAGCAATGCATAGCGTTCATCCCAGGCCAGCAGCAGGCTGCGCAACAACGCGTGTGCACCCAGAGAACGAAGTTGCTCACCGTGGGCGTTTTCTGCATCCTCAACGGCTTGGCGGGTCAGTGCAGTGACCACTGGCAAGACCAGCAGCGCTTGCGCCAGCACCATGGCCTTGAAGGAAAACAGCCAACCCAAATATCCCAGCGGCCCGGACCGCGATAACAGCAGGTACACCACCAACCCGACCACTACCGAGGGCACTGCCAATGCGGTATTGAGCACGGCAAGCACCACCGTGCGACCACCAAAGCGTGCGACGCCCAGCCAAGCGCCCAGCGGCAGGCCCACAGCGCAGGCAATGGTGCAGGCCGTGGCACTGATTGACAGGGAACGCCCCACAATGGCCAGCAGACCGGGGTCCAGGGAAACGATGAGTTGCAGCGCGGTCGATGCGCTGTCAGTGAGAGTGGTCATGGGTTGGAGTATCGTAGCCACCGAAACAATCTCCAGCGATATGAAACGCCATGCATAGGCTCCAGTTCCACTACACCCTTTCCCGCGACAGCAGCCCTGCCCTCGTGCGCAACCCGCTTATGGATTTACTGCAAGCCGTCTCAACACAGGGGTCCATATCGGCGGGAGCAAGGGCACTGGGGTTGAGTTACCGCCATGTGTGGGGCGAACTCAAACGCTGGGAACATGAGCTTGGCAATGAATTGGTCGTTTGGGAGAAGGGCCAGTCCGCCCGTCTGACGGAGTTTGGAGCCAAATTGATGTGGGCCGAGCGCCAGGCACAGGCCCGGCTGGCGCCACAGATTGAAGCACTGCGCGGAGACCTGGAACGCGCGTTTGCCGTGGCTTTTGACCCCGGCGCGCATGTGGTCACGCTGTACGCCAGCCACGACGACGCCCTGGCAGCGCTGCGCGAACACGCGCTGGAGCCCGCACAGCTACACCTCGACATTCGCTATTGCGGCAGCGTGGATGCCATTCGCGGGCTGAACGAAGGGCGCTGCGTAATGGCGGGCTTTCACACACTACAGCACCCGGCGCCGGGGTCACTGGCCGAACGCGTGTACAAACCACTGCTGCAGCCCGGGCTGCACAAAATCATTGGTTTTGCACAGCGCACGCAGGGCCTGATGGTGGTGGCCGGCAACCCGCTTAAGCTTCAAACACTACAGGATGTGCAACTTCGCAAAGCCCGCTTTATCAACCGGGCGCTGGGCACCGGTACCCGCGTGGTGTTTGATGAACTGATGCAACAGCACGGCATGGCGGCATCCGATATTGACGGGTTTGAGCGCACCGAGCCGTCACATACCGCTGTGGCACACGCCATTGCATCGGGTGCGGCCGATATAGGCCTTGGCATTGAAGTGGCGGCACGTGCACAGGGCCTGGACTTTGTACCACTGGTGCAGGAGAACTACCACCTGGTGTGTCTTAAATCGGCATTGGACGATCCGGCGATCCTTGCACTGCGCTCGGTTTTGCAAAGTGTCGAATGGCAGCAACAGCTAAAAACTCTGGCGGGCTACACACCCGACCAGTGCGGCCAGGTTTTGTCGCTCAGCGCCGTACTGCCGTGGTGGAACTTTTCGCGGCGCAAACCGCGCTCCAACATTTCCGCAAAGCCCGCTAAGGTTTGACCAGCGGCCAGGCCCGACGGGTCCATTCACTCATGCCACCTTGCACAAACCGCACATTGGTGTAACCTTTTTCGCGCAGGTACTTCCAAGTCGCACTGGAACGGTTCTGGGTGTTGCAAATCAGCAGGACCGGCTGCTTGGGGTCATTGGGAATTTCGCTGATACGGCCCGCCAGTTGGCGCATGGGCAACAGCTGCACGCCAGGTGCCACACCGCCTGCGTGCTCTTGCGGCTCGCGGATATCAATGACGCGTGACGTGCCACTCTCCAGCTCTTTGCGGGCAACCTCCAGCGTGACCGAATCGGAATCGATTCGCGCCTGTGCATGAACCAAACCCAGCGACCCCAGGCCAAGCATCGAAACCATGAAACGACGGGTCAATAGAAGATTTTTCATTTTGGAGCCATATCTTCCCAGGCCTTGATGACCTCGGCGGTGTACATCAGCGCCGGGCCACCACCCATGTAGACGCAGACGGTGAGCATTTCCTCCAGTTCGGCGCGGGTGCACTGCAGTTTGTGCAGCGCTTTGACGTGAAAGCCAATGCAGCCGGAGCAGTGTTGGGTGACACCAATTGCCAAGGCGATCAGTTCCTTGTGTTTGGCGCTGAGGGTGCCCTCCTTCATCGCGGCACCGGCCAATTGGCCAAACGCCTGCATGGCTTCGGGCTGCGCCTTGCGCAAGGGCGACAGATTGGTGTTGATATCCTTGATCAAGCCGACGTGGTCAAAAGTACTCATGATGGAATTTCCTGCAAGTTTTCGGATACATGAAATATACCCCATGGGGTATTATACCAGTTTGCACTAAGTCAACAGCCATACGATTGCATGGGAGCCCGCGCTCAGCCTATCTGCGTCGAGCATTTGCATTTATTTAGTGCTGCTGGCGATCCTCCAAGCATTCAAAATTTCTCGATGCTCGGGAATGTTGTCTAGAAAGCTTTGCCGCAGGGCCTCGTCAGGAATGTTGTTAGCTTGAGTTAGCAAGTGATTCTGGGCACGCTTGAGTACTCCTTGGGCACGGAAGTCTCCCTCCGCCATAAGCACTTCGTAGCAAGTCAATTCAATCACTCTCGGAAGGTCCGCCTCATCCAGCGCGCGCGCGGTTTCCATTTGGTCCAGTAATATTTCCACCAATCGCATTGCTGAGTTCAAATCCGCGGCCTCAAGAGCGACGCGCGCGAGGCCCGCTATGGCGTCAAAACGCCAGGCGCTCCCAATTTTCTGGGCAACAGACTCTGCCTGGCTGAATGCATACCGCGCATCAGCATGTCTACCAAGCGCCATCTCTGCGTTTCCGATGTAAATCCAACTAATGGTCTCCCAAGTGGCCGCTTCAGTCGCCACTGCAATATCCAAACCGGCGCGCGCGTGAACCAATGCCAAAGCTTCATTACCTTGCATAAGCTTCAACCTTGAGAGGTTTGCCAAGTGCGCACCCTCACTCGTACGATCTCCAACTGCACGGCTCATTTCCAAGGCAGCTTCAATATCCGCTAATGCTTCATTCAATGCTCCAAACTGGAGCCAATTAACCCCGCGATTGCCCAGGTTGTTTGCTTCGTTGACGCGATCACCAACCTCCCGGTTAATTGCCAATACATGGGAAATCATTTCCATCGACGTGACGATTTGCCCTTGGTTTAACAACATGGTTGAAAGGTCGGCAAGGAACACGCCTTCCAAACGGCGCAAACCAAACTGGCGCGCTTCTGCCAATCCACTTCGCATCAAACCCATTGCCTGGGCCGCATCTCCTTGGCCCGCCAAAGCAGCGCACAATATTCTTTGTGACTTGAGCCGCAATTCATCTTCTGAAGCATCGTTTGCAAGTTCGATCGCCATTCGCGCGATCGCCTCTTGTGTTTGAAAGTCTGAGATCCGCATTGCAAGTTGCGCTCGCCGATTTGCAAGTTCTGCCATGAGATTCTTGTCATTCAACGCCCTAGCAACAGATTCCATTTCATCTTGGTCAGCGCGTTGGGCATCGCGCGCGCCTTGCAATCGCCATGTTGCCTCTCTGACATTCAGCAACCTCCATTGCTGTCGGGATTGAACGATATCGAAACAGTCTCCCTTTTTCATCACTTCCAGCAAACTTAAAGCATGTTCCACGCAATTCAAAACGGATGCATGAACATAGCCGGTCCGCGCATGTTCAGCGGCACGCGTCAAAAACTCGATGGCATTGGCGTAGTCACCGGCCTGCTCATAGTGATGAGCCGTGGCACCCAGAAAATCACCAGCGCGTACACCTTTCAAATTGGCGAGCCAATGCGCTGCTTTGGCATGCAGCTCTCGTCTGCTGCTTTTTAGCAAGGTTTCATAGGTAACCTGATGGAGGATGTGGTGTTTAAATGCGAATTCGTGCGCATCGTCCCAAGCATCGGTTTCACGCCGCAACGTCAAACCCCTTTGCACGAGTGCTGGCAGAGCCTCGGCAGCCTGTAGGTCGAGCGCACCTAACGCCTTGTCCCAAAACGTCAGGCCAATCACACTGGCTTTCTGCAACGCTGTACGCTCGTGCGACGGCAGGCCATCCAGTCGCGCCTGCAAAATCCCTATCAGTGTTGGTGGAATCTGAGTGCTGAGCAGCCTTTCAGGATTGACTCGCCACTTCTCATCGCTGGTTTCAATGGCTCCTTGATCGATGAGCATCTTCACAAGCTCTTCCATGTAGAAAGGGTTTCCTTCTGCTCCTCCTGTGATCAATTCACGCAATGCCGCAGGTATCTCAGTCAGCCTCTTCAGCAATTCATTGGCAAGGAGGCGGCTACCGGTTTTGTCCAATGGCTCAAGGTCGACTCTCTGGAGAAAACCGTCTGTACTCGTCCAATCGGTGCGACGCTCGAAAAGCGTGGCACGAGTCAAACCAATGACCATCAACGGTACATCGCGGTTTACCTGGGTCAGATAGTTGAGAAAATCGAGCGATGCGTCATCGGCCCAATGCAAATCATCGAGTTCAAGGACAACGGGATTCCCGGTTCTCAATGCAATTCGTCGAAAAACCTGTGCCGCAGCGTAAAAAGCGCGGTTGCGAATTTGCTTTGCATCTTCGACGATACCCCTGATATGGCGACTATTATTGAAGTCCAAGCCTATGAGTTGTCCGAGTAGGTGGGCATGAGCATCGCAGAAGTCGGGGCCGTCATCCGCAAAAAGTTCAGCGAGCCCAGACTCAAGTTTTCTCTTGGTTTCTTGCATCGTGTCGCTATCGAGTAACTGGTACCGCCATGCAAAAATGTCCCGCAGAAGTCCATAGGGCTGTGTTTGGGATTGGGGGCTGGCGCTTCCCCGAAATAGGGTGAAAACTTCGGGCCGAATATCGGCCCAGCTGTTGAACTCATACAGAAGCCGGCTCTTTCCAAGTCCTGCCTCCGCAACAATAAGCATTACTTCTAGACGACGCCGCTGGTAGAGATTTAAGAAAGCTCCTTGCATCGCTTCCATTTCAGAATCGCGTGCAATCATCCGTGTTTCAACGCCATCCACACCGCGCGACGAGACGCGAAATGCGCGTGGCTTTGCCCGCAGAACCAAATATGTCAGCATTGGTTCGGCAATGCCTTTTACAGAAATAGGGGCTTGCGGTTCGACGTCAAAAACCCCGCGCACCATGCCATAGGTCGTGTGACTTATGCGCAAACCACCTGGCGGCGCGGTCTGCTCCATGCGCGCGGCTACGTTTACGCTAAGGCCGCTAATTGTGTTGTCGGCCTGCACGCCACCGCCCAGCAGAACGGATCCGGTATGAATGCCAACGCGCACATGGCTACCGTCCAGGCCAAACCGAACCAGCACTTCCTTTTGGAGGTCACGGCCAACGTCCAGCAATTCCAATCCGGCATGGACTGCTCGCTCAACGGCATCCTCGCTGGCTTCGACAGCGCCAAAGACGGCAATGATGTTGTCGCCCGCATAGCTGATGATCTTTCCACCACGGTCTAAGATAATTTTCGTACCGCGCCGCAATACGCTATCCACAATCGCATGGAATTCTTCCGGATCAAGCTTAAGGCTTAGCGGAGTGGAGCCAACAATATCCAGAAAGAGAATCGTGGCCTGTTTGATTGATTGACCACCCTGTTCAGGCGTTGCTTCCATTGTGGCCGCGAGCCCATCCAGCCTGCTTCGCAACGACGCCACTGACATGTCCACCACAGCATCCCCAAGGACCGACCGCTGTGCCTCCAGAGCAGCAATAGTGACTTCAAGTTGATGTCGTTCTGTAGTCATTACCCATTATGGCAACTGTGCGTAAAATGAAATTATCGTGACCATTTCGGTTAACGAATTGCCTGGAGACATTCAATGCGACGCATTTGGACACTTCTCGTTGGTTTGGCCTTTGCACAAGGCGTTCTGGCACAAGGAAATCTGGATAGAGCCGTTAAGGTCTCCGTCAACAACGGCGTGATTTCTGTCAGCCCCGATCCCGCCAACATGTCAAAAAACCATCACAGAATTGTTTGGTCACTTGAAACTCCTGGATTCGCTTTTGCACAAGACGGCATCGTTATCGCAGGCGATAAAACAGACTACGGTGAGTGCGGGAGCCGTGGCAATTCAACGACCATATATGTCTGTAAGAAGCTAAAGCACATCGATAAGAAGCAGTTTAAATACGATGTCAACTTAGTGAATGCCAAGGGCCAAAGAATTAGTCTGGATCCGACGATCGCTAACGAATAGAGTAGAGCGACATGCCGGTAGAGCGGAGCAACCGGGTTACCCCCCACCGCGCTGCATATACAAATCAAAGCGCTGCATGAATGCGTAGCGCTGAGCATCGTCTAGCCCGGCAAAGCGAAAACTCACCAGCAGGCGCGGCATCCGCACCAACGCTATGACGCGTGGCGCGCCCGCTTGCCACTTCAAACCCAGCGCACCCTCTCCGATGCGCACGCCCGCGGAATGCTCTTGCAGTTTCCAGAGGTTGTCGCCCACCGCGCCAGGCAACCAACGCAGCCAGTCTGCCTCGGTACAGCCCATTTCACGCTCGAAGCGCTCGGGGTAGAAAGATTGCATGCTGGTGGTTAGCTAACCACCGGCTATCGGCGGCCAAATGGCCAGCACGTCGCCCTCGACCAGCACTTCGCTGGCACGTTGCTCGGGCGCAATGTAGCGGCCATTGACCAACACCAGATGCACCAGGACCGGCGGCAGCTTATAGGGCTCGGTGATCTGCGTGATTGTCGCTCCATCGGGCACCTCAATCTCGACGATATTGGTGTACTTGGAGGCAACCGGCAGGTAGTCGGTGAGGGATGCAAAAAGTTTGAGCGTAATCTTCATCGACGTCGCTCGTCCTGCGCGCCGGCCCATTGGCCTTGCGCTTGGGCGCTGGCCAAATAAGCTTCCATCAGCTTGGTAGGGTCTTGCTTCAGGCGCTCTTTCCATTCACCCAATTTGACCTGGCCTTCAACCAGACCGCGCATCACACCCACGTGCTCAGTCCATCCCACGCTGTTGCAACCCACCAGCACGTCACCCTGGAATTGCAGGCTCAAGTGGCGACCGGCTTTGATGTCGGTCAGTTCCACATGCTCGCCACCGGGGCGCCCTTGCCAATCGCCAAAGCTGGTGGATATCAGACCCAGTGTGTCGAGCACGTTAATTTGTGTAACGCCCTTGAGGTTGGAGGTAGCGGCCTTTCCGCGCGCAAACGCCACCATATTCGCCCCAGCCACACGCGCTTGCTCCGCAGCGTTGGGCTGAATGGCACTGACGATCGTCTTGCCAGACACCTTGTCTAAAGCTTCCGCACAGTCACCCGCGGCGTAGACGCCGGGCACATTGGTCTGCAAATGCTCGTCGGTCAGCACACCCAATAAACAGGTGATGCCGGAGTCTTTCAGATAGCCAATGGCTGGGCGCACACCGGCCGCGCTGATGACCAGATCGGCTTCGACGGTCTTGCCGTTGGATAGCTTGACCTGCAGGGGCTTGCCCGCCGTGATGCTTTCAACCTTGGTACCGGTAAAGACCTGCACGCCTTTGGCCTCGACCCAGTCCCGAATCATTCCGCCCGCGGTGGGGCCCATCATGCGTGGCACCATGCGGTCACCCATCTCGACCACGCTCAGCTCCACGCCGCGTGCGGCCAGCGCCTCCATGATGATGCAGCCGATGAAGCCGGCACCCAGTTGCAGCACACGGGCACCTTTGGTGGCCAGCGACGCAATGGCGCGGGCATCGGCCAGTGTCCAACAGGGGTGCACGCCTTCGGAGTCAATGCCGGGAATGGGCGGGCGCATGGGATGCGAGCCCGTTGCGACCAGCAGCGTGTCGAAGCTGAGCGACTGACCATTGTCAAGCGCTACCGTTTTTGTAGCAGTCTGCACTGATTTGACGAGGGCTCGCACAACTTTTACCTTGATGTCATCAAAGTGGGTGGCACTTTTTCGCAGGTAGGTGCCGCGCTCGTCAATGTTGCCCATCAACAAGTACGGAATGGCCATGCGCGAGTAGGCCGGCTCGGGTTCGTCACCGATGATGGTGATGGTGTCATCGGGTGCAAGCTTGCGGATGGTTTCTGCGGCGATGACGCCGGCCGGGCCCGCGCCGAGGATGAGGTGGTGGGTCATTTCAACTCCAAGAAATTTGGGTTGATTGAAGCTCACTGGAACTCCAAACAACCCTTCGTTGAACACGGAAAAATGGGGTCAGAGCACACACCTTGCGCTGCGCTTCAGGTGGTGATCCGACCCCATTTGTCGTACGCTGCTGCTCCCTACAAGCCCAGACGTTCCTTGGTCGCCGCTGTTGGGCGCCCTTCGTTATCCCATCCGCGGGCGGCGTAGTACTTGGGCAACATGTCTGCCAGCATATTGAATTTGCCCTTAGCCGGGCCGGTTTTGCAGGCCCCTTCGGCACTGGTCAGGCGTGCGGGCAGGCTGTCGTCCTTGTGGGTGAAGCCGGCACGGTTGTTGAACTCGCGCTCCATGTTCCAGATGCGCTCGCCGATCTTGGCCAGTTCTTCAATGGTGTAGTCCTCGTTGCACGCGCCCTGCATTTGCGGCGACAGGTCTTGCAGACCCCAGGCGAAGGTGGTAAAGATGCAAAGACCGGACGAGTCAAACGCGGCGGTGGCATCCTGGAAAGCCTTGACCAGGTCGGGCTTGCCCTCATGCTCCAGCGGGTCGGTCTTGACCGGAATGCCCAGCACTTCAGACGCGATGGTGTAGCCGCGCAGATGGCAGCCACCACGGTTGGATGTGGCGTAGGCCAGGCCAATACCCTGGATGGCGCGACCGTCGTAGGCCGGAAACTCCTGGCCCTTCGATGACATGCTGAGTTCTGGATGGCCGTACTTGGCGGTCAGGCGCTTGGAGCCCTGGCCGATTTCCTTGCCGAAACCGCGACCGTAGATAGTTTCTTCGGCCAGAAAGGCCAGCGTCTTCGCTGAGCCAAACTTGGCGTCGATGCCGATCTGCTCCTTGGTCAGCACACCCATCTCGTACAGTTCCATCACTGCACCCACGGTGGCGCCAAAACTGATGGGGTCAATGCCCTCTTCGTTGCACAACAGGTTGGCGTATTGCAGCGCCTCCAAGTCATTCACGCCATTGGCTGCGCCCAGTGCCCAGGCCGCTTCGTATTCGAGGCCGCCATTGGCACCGCGGTACTGCGGTTTGTTCTCAATGGTGAAGTGGGTCTCGTCCATCTTGCTGATGCGGCCACAGGCAATGGTGCAACCAAAGCAGGCCTGGTTGGTGACCAGGTGCTTCTTGCCGTCGGTCTTGCGGGGCGTGGCCATGGCTTCGGCCCCGATGTCCTTGGCCCCTTCAAACTGGTTGTCACGGTGGTTACGGGTTGGCAAGGCGCCCACTTCGTTGATGACGCTCATCAGCACCTGGGTGCCCATGGCGGGCAGGCCGGTACCGGTGACGCCATTGTCGGCCAGCACCTTCTTGCCAGCTTTGACAGCCGCCATAAAGGCCTTGGGGTCACGGATATTGCCCACGCCCTTGGTGCCGCGCACGGCAATCGCCTTGAGATTCTTGCTGCCCATCACAGCGCCCACGCCTGAGCGCCCGGCAGCACGGTGCAGGTCATTCACCACAGCCGCAAACAGCACGCCGTTTTCACCGGCCTTGCCGATACTCGACACGCGCGTCAGCGGGTCTTGCAGGCTGGACTTGAGCGTGGCTTCGGTCTCCCAGACACTCTTGCCCCACAGGTGGGAGGCATCGCGCAGCTCGGCCACATCGTCATTCACATACAGGTACACCGGCTTGGCCGATTTGCCTTCAAAAATGATCATGTCCCAGCCTGCCATCTTGAACTCGGCACCCCAGTAGCCGCCCGAATTGGAGCAGGCAATGGCGCCGGTAAGAGGGCCTTTGGTGATGACCGTATAGCGTCCACCGGTGGATGCCATGGTTCCGGTCAACGGGCCGGTAGCCCAGATGATTTTGTTGTCGGCAGACAGCGGATCGACTGTTGCCGCCACTTCTTCGACCAAGTATTTGGTTCCCAGTCCACGCGAACCAATATAGTCGTGCGCCCAGTCCATGTTGAGAGGTTCAGACTTGACAGTGCCCGCGGTCAAGTTAACGCGGAGAATTTTTCCAGCCCAAGACATATCGTTACTCCAATTTATTCAGTTGGGGTCAGAGCACATCGCTTAAGCAAGTGGTCTGACCCGCATGGTTTCAGGATGCGGAAGGTTGGTTGCCAAGCTTGTCGGCCCACTGGGCCATCTTGCCCAGTCCCGTCCAGTTGGCATCGATAAAAGTGATGGCGCCAGTGGGGCAGGCTTCGGCACACGCTGGTGAGCCTTCGCACAGGTCGCATTTCTGGACTTTTCCAGTTTCCTGAACGTAATTGATCGTGCCAAACGGGCAGGCGATGGTGCAAACTTTGCAACCAACGCAGGTGGACTCATTCACCACCTTGGCGCCGGTCGCCTTGTCTACCGTAATGGCTTCGACCGGGCAGGCATGCAAGCACCAGGCCTCATCGCACTGCGTGCAGGTGTAGGGAACCTTTTTGCCCGTGTGGTGAAAGTCGAACACCTTGATGCGCGACTTGGCAGTGGCGAAGGTGCCATAGTTCTCAAACGCGCAGGCCATCTCGCACTGCATACAGCCCGTGCATTTGTCCGCGTTGATGTGCAACATCTTTTGCATGCGTCTCTCCTCGGGGTAACGGCATGCAACCTATGCAATGCCTTGCTTATGAAATAAAGTACATAGCGATTGTTGGCACTCGGAACGATTAAGAACCTAGTGTTAACCCTAGTAGGACATTCGCTTTGCGACGATATTCTCAAAATGAAACACTCCACCCGGTCGCCTTGTGCATGAAAATGCATCACACCATGGCTCCGCCAAACCACCTCATGAGCACCGCCGCGCACCCTGCCCTGCCATCTGAAGCGAGTAGCCGGCTCAACACCATTGCACGGGCGCGGCAGGTCGTCATGCACGAGCGCAGCGCACTGCCCGCTGGGTGGGTTGCCCCGTGGGTTGAGCACTCATGGCAGCGCTGCCTGCGCCTGGGCTTGGCGCCTCAAACACCGGTTGTTTTTGAGACACTAACGCGCCAGCAGATGCAGCGCACTCAGGAGGCCAACCAGCAACTGGTTCAAACCGCAAAGCCGATTCTGGAGAAACTGGGGCGCGCCATCGTCAACACGCGCTATTTCGCCATCCTGACCAACCGTGACGGTGTGGTGGTGGACACCAGTGGTGCAATCGACCGCTCAGACCCGCGCGCCGACCTGATCACCCGCATTGGCACCGACTTGTCAGAACCCAGCGTAGGCACGACCGCTATTGGCACGGTACTGAGCGAATTGCAGCCCGTGTGGCTGCACCGAGGCGAGCATTTTTTCACCAACACGTCCGTTTACAGTTGCGCCGGCGCACCTCTGTGGGGGCCTGACGGCGCCTGCGTAGGCATGCTTGACCTGACAGGTATTGACGCCGTAGAGCGCCCCGAGCTCAAACACTTGGTCACCCAGACTGCCAGCCACATTGAAAACGCTCTGGTTCTGGCGCAGCCTCACACCCTGACGGTGCGGCTGAACTGGCCAGGCAATACGCTTGGCACCGATGCAGACGGCATTGTCTGCCTGGACGCCGATGGCTGGGTCACCGCCGCGAATCCCACTGCTCGGCAGATGGTGCCCCAATTGGCAACGCCGCGGCAACCAGACCCGCATACCAAGCGCCCAGTGGCCGTGCATGTGAGCGAGGTGTTCGGCATTGGTTTTGAGTTGCTGTTTGACGCAGCCCGCCGCAGCGACCCGGTGCTGGAGATTCCCCTGTGGACCGGCCTTCGCCTGCAAGCCCTGCCCCTGCTGCGCGCACAGGAAACGCAGGCCGCGCACGCCACCCCGTTGCACGGAGGTCGGGACACTGTGGCCCTGAAAGATATGGAGACCGCCCTGATCCGCAAGGCCATCGATCAGGCCCGCGGCAACATCGCACAAGCGGCACAAGCCCTGGGCATCAGCCGGGCGACCGTGTACCGCAAGCTGGGGCAGAAGCAGGGCAAGTTAGGCAATCTCTAATCGAATTCGCCTCTAGCCCCCGTAAAATAAGCGTAACCAGCTACCAAATACATAGCAATCAAGCGTATTCAAGTTGTTGCCCGGCGCAGTGTTTCCACCACCGGGCGGTTTAGGACCTCGCGCAAACCCCACCAGCCGGCCGCCAAAGCCAACACCGCACCAGCCAGTGCTCCCAGCAGCGGCACCCACAGCGACACGGTCCACTCAAACTCAAACACGTAGCGCGCCAACGCCCAACCGATGGCTGCTGCCACGATAGACGCGAGCAAGCCCGCCAACAGCCCGACACCCGCCAATTCGGCCCGTTGCACTTGACGCAACAAACTGCCCCGTGCGCCCACGGCTCGCATGATGGCGTATTCTCGTGCTCGCTCCTCGCGCGTAGCCGTAACCGCGGCAAACAGCACCACCAGCCCCGCAGCCAACGTGAAACTGAACAAGAATTCGACCGCGCTGATCACTTGATCCAACACGCGCTGAACCTGGGCGATAGTGGTCGTCATGTCCACATTCGTCACATTGGGAAATTGGCGCACCAGCGCGTTGTCAAAGCCCTTGGTAGCGGGTGCCTTGAAAGCCCCCATGTAGGTGGTGGGCACGTTATCCAACCGGCTCACCGGATACATGACGAAAAAATTGGCCCGCATCGAGCCCCAGTCCACTTTGCGCAGAGAGGTGACTTTGGACTCCGTTTGCACGCCTCCAATGTCAAAGCGCAACGCGTCACCGAGCTTAAGGTTCAGGGTGGTGGCAATGCCCTCTTCCACGCTGATGGCACCAGATTCGTTGTCGGTCCACTTGCCAGCCACAATTTCGTTCTTCTGCGGGATATGGGCGTTGAAAGAGACGTTGAATTCGCGGTCCAGCAGGCGCTTGGCGCGGTCATCGGTGTAGTCGTCGGGCGTAGTGGTACGGCCATTCACGGCCACCAGCCGGCCCCGGATCATGGGGTACCAATCGAACCGGGCCACACCAGCATCTTTGAGCATTTTCTGGAAGGCGTCCGACTGCTCCGGCATCACGTTGATAACGAAGCGGTTGGGAGCGTCCGGCGGCGTGGCTTTACGCCAACTGCTGATCAAATCTGTGCGCAGCAAGACCAGCAGCACCAGCGCCAGCAAACCCACTGCCAAGGCACTGACCTGCACCACCGTGAAAGCCGGGCGCGCCGACATCTGTCGCGTTGCCAGCACCAGCCAGCGCGGTGCGGTGCTCTCGTTGACACTCAAGCGCAGCAACTTGACCGCGACCCAGCTCAGTGCTGCAAACACAGCGGCGGCGGCGCCAAAGCCACCGACCGCGATCAGGCCCAGCTTCAGGTCGCTGCTGGCCGCCATCAACAGGGCCGCAAACCCGAGCACGCCGACTGCCAGCACGCCCAATGAGGCGGGTTTGAGGTTGCCCACATCGCGGCGAATGACCCGTAGCGGTGGTACTTGGGCCAATTGCAGAACGGGGGGCAGGCCAAAGGCAAACAGCAGGGTCAAACCCATGCCCATGCCCAGCAGCACCGGCCACACCGTGGCCGCTGGCAACGCCGCATCAACGAGCCCCGCCAGCAGTAGCACGAACAAATAGTGCACGGCGTACCCCAGCAGCACACCCAAAGCGCTGGCAAAAACACCCACCATCGCAAACTCAAACGCATAGCTGGCGGCAATGGTGCGCTGGCTCAGACCCAGTACGCGCAGCATGGCGCAGTCGTCCAGATGATTGGCAGCAAAGGCGCGTGCCGACAAGGCTACCGCCACAGCGCTCAGCAGCGCCGCCAGCAAGGCGACCAGGCTCAGAAACTTGTCAGCGCGGTCCAGCGTTTGGCTCATCTCGGGCCTGCCACCCTGCAGCGATTCGACCCGCACGCCACGCAAGCCGGTCACAGCCACCTGCTTTACCTGCGTATCAGCCCAGGCAACAAAGATCTGCACCGGCTTGTCTTCGCCCGCCACGGCCATGCGGTAGGTCAGGCGGCTGGCTGGCTGGATGAGCCGGGTTGCGGCAATGTTTTGCATGTGAATCATCACCCGGGGCGCAAAATTCATGAAGCCAGCGCCACGATCGGGCTCCACCGCTATGACCGTGTCAATGGTCAGGCGCGATTCACCCAGCAGCAAGACATCGCCCATCTTCAGGTTCAGCGCCTCCAGTAAGGCAGCGTCCACCCAGGCCGTTCCCGGTGCGGGGATGTCGCGAGTAGCAGTGTCGGGGGCATCGGGTGCACTGGCCACCCGCAGCGAACCCCGCAACGGGTAACCCGGCTCCACGACCTTGAGGCCGACCAGCTTTGCCGCTCCGCCCTTTTCATCGGTGGCGCGGGCCATCGTAGGAAACACAACGCTTGACACGACAGACAAGCCCAGTTCACGGGCCTTGGCAACAAAGGCTTCGGGCGTAAGGTTGTCGCTGGACACCACCGCGTCACCGCCAAGCAATTGACGTGCATCGCGCTGCAAACCGCCTTTTAATCGATCGGCAAAAAAGCCAACCGCTGTAAGCGCAGCCACAGCCAGCGTCACAGCCACGATCAGTAAACGCAAATCACCCGAACGCAAATCCCGCCACAACGTGCGCCAGCCCAGGGTCCAGAAAGAAATAGTCATGGCGCTACCTTAGCGCATATCGGTGAGTCCCACTCTGGCTGGGGACTTCCCGGGTGCGATTCAATGCGATGTGGATCTGAGATGTAGCGGCTAGCAGTTATGGGGTCGGATTCCGATATGACCGTGAAGCGCACGAAGGGGTACCCAAAGGGTAGGTTATTTTTTGGCAAAACCCCCGTCCAGCCAAAAACCCAAGTCCAGGACTCTGACCCCAATAACTGCGGGTGGAAAGCTAAGTTGCGAGTTACGTGTGATCAGCCAATTCATTGGACTGATTTTCACGATTGGCAATCGACACCAGTGGCACCGAAGTCAACGACCAGTAGCACTTCAACCATAACCAGGGCGGACAAAGTCAACGACGGCTTCGGAGTTGGATCTACTTCGGTTGTGGGGCGGGGCCCGACGTACGATTGCTCAAATTGCTCGCTCAGTACCCGACGTTCACCCGGTGACATGACTGGCAACAATGGGGCGTCGATTTTGATAACCGCTGCACCTCCAATTGGCCAGCAGCCGCCATTGGGATCAGCCACTCCATTGCTGTCATTCGGTGAACAGAATTCTCAATACCGGTCTTTCAGCGTGTGAAAACCTAACATGGCCTTGGACCTGCCAACGACTTCCCGAATGTTTGCGGCCATGCGCAAATTTCGGGTTTCCCAATAGGCCAAATATTTCCGGCCCGTGCGCTGTTCGCTCGCGTCGGCAGCCGCGGCAGCAAAGTCGACGCCCACTGCCAAGCGCGCTTCCTGAGCAGAGTTCAACCAGCGGTACCACCCCAACACATTGCCGTCAGTCACAGCCCCATCTTGCGCTTGTGCCTGCAGTCTCCGGCGCGTGTCAGCATGGGAGTTGTTCCAACTGCGCGTCATATCCGCCGCGTATACCGCATCATCGACTGGCCCCGACGCACGATCACCCGTTCCAACTACAAGGTCGCAAGCATGCGTTCACACGGTCCGCGTTCCTTCTCTCCATTGCAGTCGAGCGAACAAACGTGCGCCAAACAGATTGACCAGCAGTCCAGCCATAAGCAATGAGCCGCCAGCAAGGTGGATGGGTTTGAGAGCTTCGTCAAACACCTGCCAGCCAACGGTCAATCCAACGATTGGGACCAGCATAGAAAAGGGTGAAACCCGACTAGCCGGGTAGCGCGACATCAGATAGGTCCAGATACCGTAACCCAACAGGGTTCCCACCCAGGCCAGGTACGCCACTGCACCCAATGTTTGCAGACTGAATTTCTGCGCTGCAGCTGCCATCGCGACCGGCCCTTCAAACAGGTAGGACAGTGCGAGAAACGGCAATGGTGGTACAGCACTGGCCCACACCACAAAGGCGAGTTGGTTCATGGGCGCGTAACGTCCTACAGCGCGCGTCACGATGTTGCCACAGGCCCACATGACCGCAGCAGCCAGCGTGAGTAAGAAACCGCCTAACGGCATGGATAGACCATGTGCACTGCCGATGAGCACCAATCCTGCTGCGCCAAGCATCAAACCTGCGAGTTGGTTGGCCTGCCAATGCTCCTTGAGCCATGCAACGGCGAAGAACATGGTGAAGAACGCCTGCGATTGCAGAACCAAGGAGGCCAGTCCCGAAGGCATTCCGACATGGATCGCCGAAAACAGGAAAGCAAACTGGGCCACTGAAATCGTCATGCTATACATCAGGTAGAGCCGCAGCGGCACCTTCGGCGGGTGGAAGAACAGCAGTGCAGGAAATGCTGCCAGGATGAAGCGAAGCGCACCCAGCAGCAATGGCGGTACATTGGACACCCCCACTTTGATGACGGAGAAATTCATGCCCCAAACGACGACGACGAGCATGGCCAGCGCGAGGTCCACCGGGCGTATGGCGCTGGTCTTCATGCTACAGATACCGTGTTGGACTTCAATGTGCTGATTTGGAACATTTCGTGTACTCCTTAAATATTTGAGTCGGGATCACTTCGTTGCGCCCGCGATGTTTGGGTTGGAAAGGGTGCCTAGAAATGCAGCCAGCGCTTTGATCTCCTGGTCGGACAGACGTATCGGCTTGCGCTCTGTGTGACCCGGGCCGCCATGGGCCAACTCCGTGTGCCCCACCACCGCTGACGGAGCATGTACGTAATGCGCAATGACCTCTTCAAGGGAAGTGAACTGTCCGGCGTGCATATACGGGGGACGAAGTGCTACGTCTCGCAGACTGGGCGTCTTGAAGGCGCCCACCAGCAATGGGTCATCTGTGGTCAGGAAGCGAAGCTCCTGGCATTGCGAGGCCTTTGCATCGCTGAATGACCCGAGACAATTGAACTCGTCACCTTGAACTTTGGCAATCGCTGCAGAGCGGCCACTATCGGGCTTGGTGGTGTCACGTGTTGGCACACCTGTATTGTGAAAGCTCTGGTCAGTGAACAATGGGCCGTTGTGGCAGGTCACGCACTGTCCCTTGCCGATGAAGACACTTAGCCCGACAACTTCCTGTTGGGTTAACTGCTGCTGCGCCCGCTGGTTCCCGCCGACAACTCCCTCTACATAGCGGTCAAATCGCGTCTCGCTGTGGGTGAGTGTTTTTTCATAGGCGGCAATGGCCTTACCCATATTGGCGAAAACACGACTCACATTCTGTTGGGTGCTCGAGTCCATTGCTTTCCACGCAGCCTTCTCGGCGGGAGTTCCGCCTGGGCTGGCACCCGACGGCGCGCGTGTTATATCCGGCATCTTGCCAAAGACGCCTTCGTAAGCAGTGCGGTAGTGGGTTTGTATGAGTTGGGCGTAGTGGGCGCGGTTGCCGCCATGTTCCGCGGCATCCTCTAGAGGCCCCAGCGCTTGCGCCCACAAGCTGTCCTTGCGGCCATCCCAGAATAGCCAAGGACTGTGTCCAGCTCCAACGATGGGCATGGTGCGACGCGAGCCGGTGCCGACGCCACGACCAACTGGCAAACCATCTTGGAAATTCTTCTGGGCATCATGACAGCTCGCACACGAAACTGACTGGTTCTTGCTGAAGCGCGTGTCATTGAAGAGTTGACGGCCGAGATCGATCGCAGCGGGTGAGTTTTCGACGGCATTGGACGGATCCGATGGTGTTGGTGGCAACTGGCTTAGCCTCAGAGAGGACAGAGCGGCGACCTCTGTGACGCTCCAACGATCGCGAGGAATCATCACCGGATTGCCGGTACCGTAGCTCAGTCCACTTACATGGGGGGCGACGACCAACAACACGATTCCAAAGGTAGTCGCAAGCAATTTTTCTGTGCGCATGGTGTTCTCCTTAGATTCCAAGGTTTGATCAGCGAGTCGTTGTCGACGGGACTACCACGGTGTTGAATGTCACCTTGTCGGAGCCTTCAGTGCTCTGGATGGCGAGCTTGATTTCCCACCATCCCGTCATGCTGAACTTCATGCCCTCCAGCAGATACGTGCCATCAAACAACTCCTGGGTCGCCTGGGGACGTGTCGGTAACCCATGGCCATGTTGCGGCATGCCGCCGTCCACGGAGATCCGTGCATGGGTGATTGGCACGCCGGTTGGCGATGCCACCTGGATGCGCCAAGAGTGGATCTGGTTGATGGCCGCAGGAGTGGCTGGGGGTTGCAGGGTTACCACGAATTTCTTTTCAAGCGTGGCGTGTGTCAGGGCAAGGTCCAGATCGGCTGGCGCAGCGCAGGCGGCGGTCAGCAGTATGGCCAGAAGCGAGACAAGAGAAGTAATGAAGCGGTGCATGGTGAGAACTCCTGAAATGAATAGGGGTGGGGTTAGGTGAGAAAGAGGGATGCCAAACGCCTGGGCGTTTGCACTAGGAGAAGAAATGGCGCAAGTCTTCTGGAACGGGCATTGGCTTAAACGCGCTGATCCGAGCCCGCCCGGTGTTACCCGTTGGGACCCACAGTCTTGAGAAAAGAGCGGAAGCAAGAATGCGCGGAATCTGTCCGACGACCTCGCGATAGTCGTGCCGCCGTCGCCCAGCCACCAGCATCAGCCAATGGACGTAGCAGTGCCGCGCCGTTGAGCGCTGTGCCAATGCATGCGCGCGTTCCAGGTGGACGAAGCACACGTCGTAATTACGGCACCGTAAGGCCAGTTGGGCCAGTGCGATTTCTTTGTCATAGGTTGCAAACACAGTAATCTCCTTTGAAGGTGCAAGGAAGACATGCCCTTGCTGGAGTGAACTGTCGCTGCGAAGGAGGCCAAGCGATAGCGCATTGCGATGACCTGTCGAGTTCGGTCCGGCAACGGTGTGCAGTGGTCACCGAATGGTCCAGCGGGACCAACTGCATCGTCCCGTATATATCTTGCTCACCGGCGCGCCAAGCTAATGAGAAGTCGGCGAACACCATTCGGTCGATCCACGTGATCGCTCGCGCACCCCAAAAAACCACTCATCTCAAACGCCTGGCGCGCAAATGCGGCATCGCCGAAAGTCCATACATCGAAGACATTCCGTCGTCGAAAACCCAAAGGACTTTAGTTATGAACCCCGTGAATCAAGATGTCTGCCGTTGCGTCGTTTGCCCAAGCCAGGGTTGCGGTTGTGGCTGCCAAAAGGCCGTCGTACAGCAGGTGTGCGCCTGCAAGCCGCAATGCACATGCAGCCCCTCTTGCGCCTGCGCCACGGCATAGGTCGAAGTGCCTCTGGTACGACGACCTCGTCGTGGTTCCAGAGGCCCCCATCTGTTCAATAGACTAGGAGTACCCCATGAAATACTTGTTGCAAATGGTGATGCGGTTGGTCAACGCCAAGTCGCCAAGCGCAGAAGAATGCTATCTGGCGCAGTCCACCGATGCCTATGACTTTGAGATCCGGGTCCAATCACTCGAACGCATTCGCGGTTGAATACGCTGAAGAGGAAGTTTTGGCTCTTACATCGCCCGGAACAGGTGTCCAAAGGCGCGGCTGACCTTGAGCGGGCGCTGCAGCCCGCGCATGGAAAGGCTGTAGTGGCCACTCTCATCCCGCGTTGCGCTGAGAATGCTGCCGCTGTTGACCAGCACGCTTCGGTGCACCTGCATGAAGCCCGTGGCATCGATTCTCGCCAACAGTTCACGCAAACTCATGCGTACGAGTGCCTCACCCGTAGCGGTGACCACGTTCACATATTTCTCGGTTGCCTCGAAACAGATCACGTCGGCTATCGGAATCATTCGCACCGTGTTGCCCACGCCTGCGCGAATGACGGTAATGCGGGCTGGCAATTCAGTGGCGGAGGTCGAAATCGACTGCACCCGTTGCATCAACGATGCCATTTCGCCAGCATCGGGTACCTGTGCGCGCTCGGCGAGGCGCTTCCGGAGTCGCTCGACCGTGATCTGCAATCGCTCCACCGTGGCCGGCTTCAATAGGTAGTCAACGGCGGCGCGCTCAAATGCTGGGACGGCGAACTCATCGTAGGCGGTGATGAAGACAAAGAGAGGCGCCGCCTTCTCTTGGGGCCATTCATCGGCAACCGCTTCGGCCACTTCAAGCCCGGTCTTTCCGGGCATCTTGATGTCCAGGAACATCACGTCCGGTGTGCGGTCAAGCGCCAGTTCAATGGCTTTGGGGCCATCTTCTGCGACCCCCGAAATCTGGAGTTCTGGCCAGACCTCGGCGAGCAAGCGCGACAAGGTTCGGGCAAGCACCGGTTCGTCTTCGGCGATCACGGCAATGGGCGGGGCGGCAGTATTCACCTTGGAATCCTCATGCTGGAATGCTGACGACGGCGCAAACACCCGTGGATGCGCGGCGGCTGAGGGTCAAGCTAGCCTGTCCGCCGTAAATGACAGCCAGACGCTCACGGACGTGCAGCAGGCCGTAGCTGCCGCTTGTGGTGTCAGACGAAAAAGCGGGCTCTTCGTCCGGCGGCAGTCCAATACCGGAGTCCGACACCGAAATATCAATTCCCGCTTCGGTGCGACGCGCGATCACGTCTATGGTCCCGCTGCCAACCTTGGGCTCTATGCCGTGCCGGATCGCATTTTCCACCAGAGGTTGCAGCAGCATGGGTGGAATACTAGTCTGCTCCAGTTCCACAGGCAGTTCCAGGCGATAGGCCAGGCGTGGCCCCATGCGCACGGACATGATGTCCAGATAGGCGCGCAGCTGGGTGAACTCGCGATTCAGGGTTGTGGACTCCGTGCGCGAGGCAGCCAGCGCACTGCGCAGATAAACGATCAGCCGGTCGATCATGACTTCCGCTTGCTTGGGATCTTCGCTAACCAACGAGCGCAGATTGGCAAGGGTGTTGAACAACATGTGCGGTTCCAGCTGGGCCCGCAGCATACGCAGCTGCGATTCGACCGCCAGTCGCTGGGCCTCCGAGCGCACCGCGGCCTCATTGGCAAGCTGCTCGCGGGTAGCGAAGAAATACAGCCCGAACCCCGCGACCAGCAGTGTGAAAACGATGGGGATCAAGCGATCTTGTCCGTGGCTGACAAAACGAATCGGCTCACCGAGAATCAGGAAGGTGAGTACATGACCGACGACATAGCCAGTCGGAACGGCGATGACGCCGGTGACCAGCCATTGGATCATTGGGCTGACCTTGGGAAACCAGCGAGAACGCTTGATCAACAGTACGCAAACCACGATGGCAGTACCACCGCTTTCGTGCAGTATCAGGAGCCGACCGAACGACTCGATGCCCGGCACAGCGAAGAAGAGCAGCCCGGCTGCCAACGCCCAAAACACTGCAAATCCGGCAATCAGCTTTGCAGCGTCTTGCCAGGTGTCGGGGCGAGAGTTAAAGGGAGTGTGTGGGGGCGACGTCATGCACAGTGCGGTTCGGAAAGAGATACTTCTGCCTATGGCTTCGAAGGGTACTTGGGGATGAGGAAGCCGTCACTTTAGGTGATCCACCCAGGTTTGACTAGAGACAGACTTCTCGATTCGCTGTATTTGTCCTTGACCTGTCGATTTGATCGACCGAACTGTCTGCCAATTTGCAATCATCGGATAGTGGACAACACGAGTCTGGCAGTTGGACAGCCCAACCGTCGCCTTCAGTGAGCACCGGATTGCGCCTCATTGATGGCCTAGGACATACCCGGCACTACACATCCAATTTTGAAAATCAGCTGCAGACAAAGTCGGCCGGCGGGCACACAGAAAGTGGATGGCTCTTAAAGATGAGACCATTCGATCCCAGTTGAGAACGGTACTGTGTCTCAGCTGATGCACGAAGTGTTAGAACGTCTGTCTTTGGTACCATCGAGCAGTTTTCTTTAAGAACTATCTCCCCGTGATTGCGCACATCCTCGTCTCGCTAACCCAGCAGCCCTCGCTGGGCAGTGCGGTGTTCGCCATTGGTGCGATCGCACCTGAGAAAGAACTGGCGGATGTCAAAAGAAACTTGCGAAAACGTTATGTTGCTGGAAAGGTCTTGTTTGATTTTCTATTGACGTACGATGACAATATATGCAGATACTTCCGGCTGCCTTTGATGGGGTCACATTCGAGAGGACCAGTGTTCAAGCCGGAGCCGACAGCTATATCGAGTTTGCTCCGGTGTCAGTTCAATCTCTCAAAAGAATATGCTGAAGAAGTGTGCCCGTCTCTTCCCTCGCCTGCAATGCAGTATGCCTTGCTTGCGCAGCTCCCCCTGTAGACGGATCGATTCAAGATGGTCACTGAGCGCCTCGGTACCATGCATATGGACATTGTGGAAGTCGCGAAGCATTCCTGCATGCCAGCTTCGAAGTTGCGGTACTACGAGGAGAAGGGGTTAATTGCCTCAGTGGGTCGACTGGGTCTACGCAGAACCTTTGACGCTGGAGTGCTCGATCAGCTCAAACTCGTTTCGCTGGGGCAGGCAGCCGGTTTTTCTCTAGACGAGATCGCGCAGATGTTTCCAGCGGACGGACGAACACGAGTCGGCAAGAAGACGCTAGCAACCAATGCGGACAAAGTCGATGCCTTAGTCATTGGACTGCGCGGGATGAGCAAAAGATTGCGGCTCGCCGCCGATAGCGTATGAGGCCAAAAATCTTAACTTCTGGACTGTAAGATATCCAAGACGATGAATACCCTTGCCCCGGCGGACAACATGCCAAACATCGATTCACGCGGGAAGATGCAGGATTGCAGATACGACGCTACTGGAGCAGTGCGAACCCTCAAAGTCCCTTCAAGGCCAAGTGCACGCCACGCGATTACCTGAAACGTTTTCCCTTGGACCAATTGAAAATTGGTCAAATTCTTGTAAAAAACATCTTGACTGATGCTAAAGATGCAGCAATCGCCAAGATGGTCATTGCCTTGGCAGGAAGTTTGGGACTTGCCGTGATTGCTGAAGGAGTTGAAACCGCGCAGCAACGGGGCTTCCTTGCATTGCAGGGATGCCAGATGTATCAGGGATACCCATTCAGCAAGGCGATTCCGTTGAAGGAATTTGAGGAATTCGCGACTCGGATCTGATGAGGATTACGCAACAGACTGATTATTGTTACTGGCGCCCCGGGGTCTAAAGCCTTGGCCCCCAGCATTCGCATGCTCGTGCGCAAGGGAAATTGGCACCTTGTTGGGTTTAAATGCAAACCAATTCGCCCTGTCGTTTGACGACTTTGTCGCGCATAGTCACAAACTCTTCTGCCGACGAGGGGTGCAGCGCCACGGTCGCGTCGAAATCTGCTTTGGTGGCACCCATACGGATGGCGATAGCCAGTCCCTGGATGATCTCGGGCGCATCGGTGCCTACCATATGGGCACCCAGCACACGCTGACTCGCGCTGTCCACGATCAGTTTCATAAGGGTACGTTCGTCGCGCCCTGAAAGGGCGTGGCGCATGTTTTTGAATGTGCTGGTGTAGACATCAATTTCGCTGCAATGAGAGAGCGCTTGCGCTTCGGTCAGCCCTACTGTACCTACGGGCGGTTGGCTGAACACCGCAGAAGGCACGGTCGTGAGGTCTGCAGCTACCGGTGCAGGGCCAAATAGCGTCTGAGCGAGAGCCGATCCCTCACGGATCGCCACTGGGGTCAGTGTGATGCGATTGGTGACATCGCCCACAGCGTGAACACTGTCGATATTTGTCTTTCCAAAGGCATCCACCTTGACTCCGCCAGAGCTATCCATGGCGACCCCAAGCGCTTCCAAGCCTAGCCCATTGGTGTTTGGCAATCTCCCCGTCGCATACAGGACTGCATCCACCTCGATGGAAGGCGCTGATGTGCCGGCAAAGCCAACGCGCAGCGATCCGTCGGGCAACTTTTCAATTTGGGCCACATCTTGGCACAGCAATACCGCGACCCCCTTTTTGACAATCTCGGCCTGGAGGTGCGCACGAATGTCAACATCAAATCCGCGCAACACCTGCTCCCCCCGATAACACAGGGTCACTTTCGCGCCCATCCCATTGAAAATGCCTGCAAATTCCACTGCGATGTAGCCTCCGCCGACGACCAGTACGCGGCGCGGCAATTCTGGCAGATCAAAGACCTCGTTTGAAGTGATGGCGTGCGCAATCCCCGGAATCGTGGGCATGAACGGAGTTCCACCCACAGCGATCAAGATATGCTCGGCTGTGATCCGCTGGCCATTTATCGAAACCGTGTGGGCGTCCAAGATGTGTGCACTTCCGTGCAAGGTGGTTACGTTCGAGCCGGCAAGATTGTCCTCGTACAGTCCACTTAGACGGGATATTTCCGCGTCCTTGGCGGAAATCAACTTTGGCCAGGAAAACTCGACATGCGGAATGCTCCAGCCAAACCCGTTTGCATCGGCAAAGTCCTCTGCAAAGTGCGCAGCGTATACCAACAGTTTCTTCGGCACGCAACCGCGAATGACACAGGTTCCTCCATAGCGATGGCTCTCTGCGATGGCTGTGCGTGCGCCGAGACCGGATGCGATACGTGCAGCGCGCACTCCGCCAGAGCCGCCTCCGATCACAAAGAGTTGGTAGTCATATGGGTTCATTGTCTGTTTCCGATTGATGCTGGTTGGGAATGGGCTAAATAAGTGGCGCGACTAGGAGCAAGGTCATGGTGACTTCGCTTCTGGTGCAGTACCTACCGTGCCCCGACCGCAAATGGGGTAGTCCATGTAGTTCACCTGTCCGCGGGCAATCCAATTGAGCGCGACTGCAAACTGCTTCGCACCTCGAACGATCCCAGACGCAAACTGCACCACCGCATCTTGCCAACGGCAATTGACCTGCCTCGTTTTGGCATCTTCCCAAATCAGATGGGTGCTATTGCTTCTACCAACTGGCCATGATTCGATTAGCACTCTCTTCTTGGCATCTAACGCCAAGCCCTTGCCGGGACTAATCAATATGTCACCTGGTTTAATCACCGGGCACCAGCGCAGAGGCGGTAACTCTGTGGCAAGACGCGAGCTGACCCAGGCCCTTCCGGACGTGACGCGCAGTAAGCCCGTTGTTTCAGAACAGATAAATTGTGCCTTGCCTCGGACCATGGACCACGAAACAGAAGGCGTTGGCTTGTATGTATCGACATGCACACTGGGCTCCTGATGTTGACTTAGACCCCGCAGAGGCCACATGAACTACATTGACTGCGAACTGCAGTAATGGGCATGTCTGAATCGTATTTCCCTGGCTGCTATTGCGGAAGGCGCTCTGTCTGCACTTCATTGATGCAGTTGACGCCTCATCCAAAGCATGGTGTCGCCAGCATTGGATACAGCTCTGGGGGACATATCCATTGCCATGTTTTAGCTGCGCATGGGAATGGCCAGGCCTCGTGCGACCGCCGGTCTGCCAACGAAGTGGCCCAAGCTGCGCAGCACACAGGGAAAGTCCTGAATGCCTACCAAGTCACCCGCGTTGTAGGAGCCGACCAGGTTGCGCACCCAGGGGAAAATGGCGATGTCAGCGATGGTGTAGGCATCGCCCATGACCCAGTCGCGTGTTGTCAGACGCTGATTCAATACGCCGAGCAAGCGTTTGGACTCCGCCACATAGCGGTCACGTGGGCGCGTATCTTCGTAGTCCTTGCCCGCAAACTTGTGGAAGAAGCCGAGCTGCCCAAACATGGGGCCAATGCCTCCCATCTGAAACATCAGCCACTGGATCGTCTCGTAGCGCTGGGCTGGATCGGTGGGCAGCAACTGCCCTGTCTTCTCCGCCAGATAGAACAAGATGGCGCCCGACTCAAAAAGGGCCAGCGGGCGGTTTGCCGGCCCGTTTGGATCCAGCAGGGCAGGTATCTTGTTGTTCGGGTTGAGTGTGAGAAATTCCTCGCTGAACTGGTCCTTGCTCGCAAAGTCCACCAGATGCGCCTCATACGGCAGCCCGGTTTCTTCCAGCATGATGGACACCTTGACGCCATTGGGCGTGGGCAAGGAGTAGAGCTGGATCTGATCAGGCCGTGTGGCGGACCATTTTCGGGTGATGGGAAAGGTCGTCAAGTCTGTCATGGTTTTTTTTTGGCTGTGGGGGAAAGAAAGGTGTTCCCTATGTAACTAGTTAGGTTCGGAAATGAGAGGTTCCGCGCTTCCAATAGATTTTTGAATGGATCCGGGTTTCTTCCATCGCCCATCTTTCGTCCAGCAGTCTGCGTGCCGCCACCACGGTGCTCGACTCGCCGGCCATCCAAACCTGGCAAGGGCCCAAGGAAGCAGGTAGGTTTTCGAATGCGTTTTCCAATGCATCCGATTCGCACGGGGCATCTTCGGTGGAACTTATCCAATTCACGCGCACATGGGATCCGTCATCCAGTGTTTCGTGCTCCGTTGGGTACTCCACAACAATTAGTGCCTCAACAGGCAGGTCGGAAGGCACATGGCTCAGGATGGCCTGGATAGCAGACAGGGCGGTAGCGTCGCCAATCAAGAGCAAGCGCTGCGTATCGGGACGCAAGTTGAAACCGCCGTCACGCGGGCCGGCGAAAGTGACGGCATCACCAACTTGTGCAGCTTGCGCCCACAGCGAAACCACACCGGTTTTGTGAATGACAAAGTCAACATCAAACGTCCCCGCTTCGAGATCCAGTTTTCGAAGTGTGTATGCGCGACCTACACTTCCCCCTGCCGGAGTTGGCAAAAACAACTTGATCCAGTTTCCGGGTATCTGTGCCGCACCCAGACGGACAAAGGCAGCGACATCCACTCCACTGAAGGTTATACGGATGCGCCTTGGATTGAGCTGCATGTGCGCAGAGACGGTAGCGGACAGTTTTGTCCGGCCATCATGCAGCGTGCGCTGGTCTATTTGCGATTCGGAACGGAGCCATTCGATGGGGTCAACTGTGGATATCTGCTTGCTCCCGTTGCAGCCAGCAGGCAATTGCCTCACTGCTCGCGTGGACTTCATCATTGTTCGGCGACCTCAGCGACGTCCAGACCACCCGCCATGGCAACGTAGCAGCGTGCCGTGGCTATGGCCAGATCCCGTTTGGCGAGCACAACTTGTTCATTGGTCGCCAGGGATGCCCGATCCGCCTCCAAAACGCCCAGCAGACTTTCAGCACCTTCCCGGTAGCGAATGCGCGTCAGACGGGCACTCTCTAGCGTCAGACTATTGGCCGTGTTGAGATCTTCGCTGCGCTTGCGCATTTGGGCCCAGTTGGAGAGGGCGGAATCGGTTTCTTCCAGGGCGACTGCAACCACTTTTTCGAAGTTGGCACTGGCTACCTGCATGTCAGCGCCGGCTGCACGCAATTGTGCCCGCCGGGCACCACCATCAAACAAGGGCAAGGAAAAGCCGGCACCCAGTCGCCAACGACCAGCCTCGCTGCCCAGCCAGTCGCCAGCGATGCCGGCACCGCCCAGCATGGACAGCAGGCTCACCCTGGGGAAGAGGTCGGCCTGCGCAATGCCTTCGCGCGCAGCGGCCACTGCCATGGCCCGCTCGGCGGCCCGGACATCCGGACGGCGCAGCAGCAAGCGCGCTGGCTCGTCCGCCAGCATTACCTTTGGCAGCTGAAGCGGCACAGGTCGATCCAGCAGGGCAAGCATGGGTGCATCCAGCCGTTGCCCGGTGAGGGTCGCCAGGCGATTGCGGGCCGTGCGTTCTTGCGCATGCAAACCCGGCAAGCGCGAACCCACCAGCCGGAGTTGCCCCTCGTAGCGCATGCGCTCTACAGGTGCAACGCTACCTTCACGTTCGCGTGTGCGAATCAGCGTCAGTGTCTCCTCCTGCATATCCAACTGCAGTTGAATGTTGGCAGCCAACATCTGGGCGCCGCGCAGCTCCAGATAGGACTCAACCACCTGGGCCAATATCGCGCGCCGTACGTCGTCACTCAGTGCTACACGCTCGTCTGCGGAGAATTGAGCTGCTTCGATGCTGTGGCTGACACGCCCGAAGAGGTCCAACTCCCAGGCCATCGTAGCTTGCCATTGCACTGGGTCCACAATACTGGGCACACCGCTGCGACTTTCAATTGCAGCGAGTCGCACATGGCTAGACTCCGCACCCAGCGTGACTCCAGGTAAGCGTGCGCCTTGCGCTGCCTGCAACTGTTCGCGTGAAGATGCAAGCCGGGCCACACTGGCCCGCAGGTCATAATTGTTTTTCCAGGCCAGTCGCACCAAGCTATCCAGCTGCTCATCGCACAGTTGGGTCCACCACAGCGCTAGGGGCGTGTCGGACGCGAGCGCCTCTACCGCGCGGGCCGAAGGCAAAGTCGTCAGATGATCGGCCTGTAAAGAGGGCGCCTGGTAAGGAACGGTACTGGAACACGCGCCAAGAAGGATCGCGGTCAACAGAACGGACCAGCGCATAGCAAGGGTAGGTATTGCCGGTGTTTTCATGTTTGCACTCCATTAGTCTGCGGCGATTGCACGAGCGCCGCTTCGCTACTCTTTCGCGTGAGCAGGGTGAAGAAAAGAGGGGTGAAGAGGAGACCGAATAGCGTGACGCCAACCATTCCGGAGAAGACGGCAGTGCCAACCGACTGGCGCATTTCAGCCCCTGGTCCGGTGGAAAAGACGAGCGGCAGTGAGCCCATCAGGAAGGCCAAAGACGTCATCAGTATGGGTCGCAGTCGGGAGCGCGCAGCTGCGATGGCAGCTTCACGCGGCGTTGCACCTTCGGCGTGCGCCTGGCGGGCAAACTCGACAATCAGGATGGCATTCTTTGCGGCAAGTCCGATGAGCACCACAATGCCAATCTGTGTTAACACATTGTTGTCCAGTCCGCGCCAGGTGACACCCGCCAACGCTGCCAGGATGCACATGGGAACAATCAGCACCACGGACAGTGGCAACCACCAGCTTTCAAACAGCGCGGCAAGCAGCAAATAGACGAACAACACGGCAAGCGTCAGTGCAACCCAGGTGCTGCTGCCTGCCTGCTTCTCCTGCAGCGCAAGCTCTGTCCATTCATAGTCGAAGCCGGCGGGCATCTGCGCGTCCAGCATAGACTCCATCGCAGCGATTGTCTCGCCTGTTGAAAATCCCGGCTTGGTGCTGCCCTGAACCTCTGCCGTGGGGTAGAGGTTGTAGCGTGGCACCCGGTAGGGAGCGGTGGTTTGCTGAAAGCTTGCCAGACTGCCCAGGGGAACCATGGCGCCGTTGCTGGAGCGGATCTGCAAGCCCGCCAGGTCGTCCTGGTTGCGGCGGAAGGGTGCATCGGCCTGGGCGGTGACACGCCATACGCGGCCCATCAGGGTCATGTCGTTGACGAACACAGAGCCCATATAGCTTTGTAGCGCTTCACTCACCCTGTCCGGGCTGACGCCCAGCAATGCGGACTTGCTGCGGTCCACGTCCACCTTGATTTGCGGCGTCATGGCGTTGAAGGGAGTAAACGCTCCTGCAACCGATGGTAACTTGGATGCTTTATCCGTGATGTCACGGGCAACCGCTTGCAGTGCTTGGGGACCCTGCCCCCGGACATCACGAATTTGAAGCTTGAATCCGCCTCCAGTACCGATACCACGCACTGCAGGTGGCGGCATCACCATCACCCGTGCATTGCTGATGGGTGCCAGGGTTTTGCGCATGGCTGCGAGCATCGCGGGGCCATCGAGCTGGTCCTTGGCACGATCCTTGAAGTCTTTGAATATCGTAAAGATGACTGCGGCACTAGGTGAAGACGTAAAGGTGGCACCGTCGGTCCCGGCAAAGGCTGCCGTGTGTGCCACGCCCGCTTGCTTAAGCAAGCGCTGTGCGGCTTCATGCGCTACTTCGGTGGTGCGCTCCAGCGTTGAGCCCGGTGGCAACTGGATCGATACGATGGCATAGCCACGATCAAGCTGCGGTACAAAGCCGGTGGGCGTGACGGCCAGTCGCCAGGCCGTAAGTCCGACCAGGCCAAGGTACAAGGGCAACATAAGCCAGCGGCGTGACAAGGTGAAACCCGTCAACTGAACATACCGTCCTGACAGGCGGCCAAACGTTCGGTTGAAGGCCTCTGTCCATTTGCCACCCAGACCCTGTTGGTGAGTCGCCTTTTTGGGCTTTAGCAGCATGGCTGCCAGTGCTGGCGACAGTGTCAAAGAAACCAGGGCAGAGATTACGGTAGAAGCTGCAATGGTGACTGCAAATTGCCGATAGAACATGCCCGAAATGCCATCGATAAATGCAGTGGGAACGAACACGGCGACCAGCACCAAGGCAATGGCAATGAGTGCGAATCCCACCTCACTCATGCCACGGCAAGCGGCCTCGGCTGGACTGAGCCCTTCCTCAATATGGCGCTCCACGTTCTCGACGACAACAATGGCATCGTCCACCACGATGCCGATCGCCAGCACGAGGCCAAAGAGCGAGAGGGTGTTGAGCGAATAGCCGAGTCCGGCCATGACAGCAAAGGTGCCAACAAGAGATACCGGGATTGCCAGAATGGGTATCACGGCAGCACGCCAGGAGCCTAGGAAGAGCAGCACGGCAAAGCTCACCAGAACGGCGGCTTCAAATATCGTATCTTTGACTTTGTCTATGGACGCGCGGATGAATTCGGTCGGGTTGTAGTAGGCGTGGAAGGCCAAATCCTCAGGGAACTCGGCCTTCAACTTTTCCAGTTGGGCGAGTATCTGGTCAGCAGTGGCCAAAGCGTTCGATCCGGGTTTCTGGCTGATGCTGAAGGCGACCGCGTTCTGATCGTCGACAAAGCCGCTTTCTGTGTAGTCCTGCGCCCCCATCTCCACGCGGGCAACATCCCGCAAGCGCACAATGCCGCCGTTGGCCGCCGTGGCCACCACAATCGACTTGAATTCTTCCACGTCGTGCAATCGACCTTGTGCCTGGACCTGAACCTGGTAGGCACCATCACTGCCCGCAGGAGGCTGGTTCAGCACACCGGCTGCGACCTGCACATTGGCGCGGCGCACAGCCGCAATCACTTCGGGTGCCGTAAGCCCCAGCGACGCAACGCGGGTTGGATCCAGCCATATGCGCATGGAGAAGTCCCGGGCGCCACGGGTGTAGATGTCACCCACACCCTCCAGCTGGGACAGGGAATCCTTTACCTTGCCGCTGACAAAGTTGGAAATGTATTGCTGGTCGTGCGTTCCTTTGGGTGACACAAACATTACAACCATCAGCTGGTCGGGAGAGGCTTTCTTGATGGAAACCCCCAGACGACGCACCTCTTCGGGCAGGCGGGACTCTGCAATGGAGACCCGATTCTGTACTAGGGATTGGGCTTCATCGACATTGGTACCCGGTTTGAAGACGACATTGATAGCCAGCTTGCCATCGCCCACCGACTGGGACGAGAGGTACAGCATGCCATCGACGCCGTTGAGCTCCTGCTCGATCGGGGCGGCAACCGTCTCGGCGATTTCCTGCGCCGAGGCTCCTGGATAGCTCGCTTTGACTGTGACCGTGGGGGGAACGATTTCCGGGAATTCCGATATGGGCAGCTTGAGCGCTGCCACCGCACCTACAAGAGTCAATAGGATAGACAGGACAATCGCGAAAATGGGTCTTCTTACGAAGAAGTGTGAAAAGCGCATGCGTTTGTCCTTTCTTTATCCGCCATTGGCCGGTTTGGCAACTTGCACACTGTCTCCGGGACGTACGCGCTGCGCGCCCGACACGATGACGCGGTCTTCCGCAACCAATCCCGCCAACACCACGCGCTTGTTGTCGACCAGATTGCCCACTTCAACACGCTTGGCCATCACCTTGCCGTTGGCATCCACTACCAGCACCATCTTTTTGGTCTGGTCGCTTTGCACGACGGCATCGGGGACTAGCAGCCGTTCTTGCGGCGTACCCACAGGTATACGCATATGCGCGAAATTTCCGGGCACTACGGCCTGGTCGGCATTGCTCATGGTGGCGTGCAGGCGCACGGTGCCTGAGCGTGGGCTGATCTCGTTGTCAACAAAATCCAGGGGGGCCGGCTGGAGGCCCGCCACGCCATCTACACGCAACTGAACCCGTTCAGGAAACTTCTTCTGCTGCCGCAGGCGTTGGAAATCAGCCTCCGACAACTCCACGACTGCGCGAACCGGGCTTTGCGCCACAATGGTGGTCAGCACACCACCTTGAGCAGTCCCGCCGGCAATGTAGTTGCCGACGTCCAGGCGGTGGTCTGAAACCTTCCCGGATAGTGCGGCTCGAACCGTAGTGAATGACAACTCAAGTTCCGAACTGCGCATGTCTGCCTCACTCGCCAGGACGGCGGCTTGGGCGCTCTCGAATTCGCCGCGCGCACGATCGAGTTCTTCGGTACTAGAGGCACCCGCCTCATGGATGCGGGAAAGACGGGCGAATTGCGCGCTTGCGAGCTTCTGGCGCGCCATGGCCTGGGCGAGTGCGGCCTGGGCGCGGTCCCGTGTGGCGAGGAACGGGCGCGGGTCAATGATGAAAAGTGGATCGCCGGCCTTGACCTGTTGGCCATCGCGAAACTTGATGGCCTCCAGGTAGCCAGAGACGCGCGAACGCACTTCAACCGAGTGGGCGGCCTCTATGCGACCGGTGTAGTCCATGGCGTCTTGCACTACGGACTTCTCGGGATGCGCCACCGTTACGGTAGGCATGGGTGGGACTGCGGCCGCCGTGGTTGCGGCAGTGTTGGTGCAAGCGGAGCCCAATACTGCGGAGGCAAGAACCGCCAGAATCAGCACGGGGGAGTAAGGAGGAATAATTTTCATGGGGTCTCTTTGGAGGACAGGAGAGGTTTTGTGCCCGTCCGGCTGGCAACCGAAACTGCGAGGGCGAGAAGAATCAAGGCTGCGGCCACGGCGAAGGTCAGCCGCATCCCGGAGGCCACTGCTTGTGCATGGGCGGTAGTGACATCACTGACAGCGGATCCGAAGGCGAACACGGCCCCCATGGCGGAAGCACCGGTAATGAGTCCTATATTGCGCGACAGACTCAGCAGGCCGGAGATGACACCGCGTTGATCGGCGCGGATATCGGTCATGACGGCGGTGTTGTTGGCGGCCTGGAACAGCGCATAACCTGCGGTGATCACGGACAGGGGAACGACATAGCCCGGGATTCCCAGGCTGGTTGGCAACAGGGGCAACACAATGGCACCCAGCGCCATCGCAAGCAGACCGGCGGTTCCCATACGATAGGCGCCAAACCGGTCCACCAAGCGGCCGGCCGGCGCGCCAGTGAAGGCCGCAACAATGGGACCTGAGGACATCACCAGTCCGACGCGGGCCGCATCCAGCCCGAGTGCGCCAGAGAGATAAAACGGGCCTACCACCAGCGTGGCCATCACTACCGTGGTTACCAGCGCGCTCATCACAAAGCCTGCACTCAGCACCGGGCTGCGGAACATGGACAAGCGGACCAAAGGCGATGCAGCCCTTGTCTCCACCAAGAGAAACAGCCCGCCACCTACGACCGCAGCGAGCAAGAGCTCAATGTTGAGTTGTCCGAGATGGCCCCGGCCCAGGGTCATGGCCAGCGCATACGCGGCAAGTGTCAAAGCGAGCAATAGGGTGCCCAGGCTGTCGAAGCGGGGCCTGTCGGCTTTGGCGGACTGACGGTCTTGCGGCAGATAGCGGTAAGCGAGGAAAAAGGTCCCCACGCCCAGCGG
Organism: Burkholderiales bacterium; assembly: GCA_037143475.1. GTDB lineage: Bacteria > Pseudomonadota > Gammaproteobacteria > Burkholderiales > Burkholderiaceae_C > Allorhodoferax. The sequence continues at coordinate 48,281 of JBAWYQ010000003.1, forward strand.
CACGTTGACCAGAAATATGGCTTGCCACTGAAGGGCGGCAATCAGCAATCCGCCCAGCGTGGGTCCGAGGGCAGTGCCAATGGCCGACATGGTCCCCAGGAGTCCCATGGCGCTGCCGGTCTTATCCTTTGGTACCGCCTCGCCCACCATCGCCATGGTGAGTGCCATCATGATGGCCGCACCCAGTCCCTGCAGCGCACGCGCTGCAATCAGCAAGGCAAGTGAGGGGGCAGCTCCACACAGAATGGATGCCACAGTAAACAGCGCGATGCCTGTGAGTAGCAAACGCCTTCGACCGAAGGTGTCGCCTAATTTGCCAACGCTGACGATGAGTGTGGTGATGGCCAACAGATAGGCCAGAACGACCCACTGGACATCCTGAAAGCTCACGTTGAACGCATGGGCCAGGGTTGGCAGGGCGACATTGGCGATGCTGGTGCCCAGCGAGGACAACAACATCGACATGGACAGGCTGATCAAGGCCCATCGAAACGAAGGCATAGTCTGTGCACTGTCGGACGCAGCGGCTTCGCTGCTACTACGATCTATTTTCAAAATTCTTCTCCTTTGGGGGGGGTGACCGTCTGCAACGGTAAACAAAGGGCATAGCTCACAGGCGCCTGCCACGCACCAGGCAATCCAGCGCGACCCGGATGCCATCGGGTGTTTCGACGAAACGATTGAAGCGGCCTGCCTTTTCAATCACAAGCTCGTTGCCGAGAGCTGCGACCACCTCATCTGCCGTGTACAGCATGTCGGCCCGCTGAGGACCACCATAGCCGTGCAACAGATTCTCGGAGTCGTGGCCGACTAACAAGAACGTGCCACCAGGCGCCACCGCTCGAGCTGCCCGCGCCAAAATCGGCAATAGCTCAGTCTGTGGAATCTGCAAATAGATCAGAGCGACGAGGTCAAATCGATGTGACTCCAAATCGTAGTTGCGTAGGTCGGCTTCGCGGAAGTCGATAGCCTCGTGCACGTTGCGAACCAAGGCCAAGTGCCTTGCCTTAGCAATGGCCACTGATGAAAAGTCAACGGCACGAACAATCCAGCCCTGCTCCGCCAGCCACACGGCGTTGCGCCCTTCACCTGTGGCCAAATCCAGGGCACTGCCAGGCGCGAGATTGGCAGTCTCATCCATCAGGAACCGGTTCGCCTTGGCCGTCCAGATGAGCGCTTCCGCGGAGTAGCGCTTGTTCCAGTCCTCGCGTTCCATGGTGCGGGAAGCAGAGCCGCTTGCGGTGAGGGGTGGGTGCTCCTGCTTGATACTGCCTGGCTGGATGCTTCCTGACGTGGTTGCCTGCGATGTAGATTCCATATTGCCGCTCCTGAGATGTAGATGTCAGGATCGTAGGGATCCGCATGGCAAGGCGGAAGGCGCTCTGTTTGCACTTAGGTACTGCACCTGACGCCATATCTGCGCAACAGTGCTATCGTGCAAACATGTCACTCCCTGATCTGAATTTGCTCATTACCCTCGATGTGCTGCTCGCAGAAGGCAATGTGTCGCGCGCGGCCAACAGGTTGCATTTGAGTCCCTCGGCGATGAGCCGTTCGCTGACGCGATTGCGTGATGCAACGGGTGACCCGTTGTTGGTGCGTGCAGGACGCGGGCTTGTTCCCACGCCGCGCGCCCTCAAGCTGCGTGATCAGGTTGGACGTATCGTGCAGGAGGCAACCGAGGTTTTGCGTCCCGAGGAGCAGCTCAACTTCAAAGACTTGGTTCGGACGTTTACGCTGCGGTCCAGCGAAGGGTTTGTGGAAAATTTCGGGCCAGAGTTGATCGCACGCGTGGCCGAGAAGGCGCCTGGCGTGCGGCTGTTTTTCGTGCAAAAGCCGAATAAGGACAGTGCACCACTTCGCGAAGGAGCCGTCGATCTGGAAACCGGGATTGTTGAAAGGACCACAGCTCCCGAGCTACGTGTTCAGGCGTTATTCAGAGACCGCTATATCGGTGTCGTTCGAACCGGGCACCCACTGAGTAAAGGCCCAATCACGCCGTCTCGCTATGCATCTGGCCAACACATTTACGTATCGCGACTGGGTCTGAACAAAGGTCCCATTGATGAAGCACTGAGCGAATTCACGTTAGAGAGAAAGGTTGTCACGATCGTTGCTGGCTTTTCTACAGCGCTGAGCCTGGCGAGGGCTTCCGACATGATTGCCAGTGTTCCGGGACGGCACACCCGGAATTTACGGGTTGGCATGTTCAGCTTCCCGCTTCCGTTCAACACACCTGAGATCACGATTTCCATGCTCTGGCACCCACGTATGGATGGGGATGCCGCCCATCGTTGGATTCGGGGTTGCCTGCATGATATCTGTGCAGCGCATCACGGCGATTCCGCAAGTCCGGAGGAACTTGTCAAAGCGTGAGGCAGTGACATCAGGATACAGCCTGCTGACCTTCTGTCTGGATATCGAAATGTGAAGGCGCAATGCGCTTTGCCTGCACTATGTAAGTGCAGCCGACGCTGCGCCATGAGGCAAAGATGTTGCTATCGTTCCACCATGTCAAAACCCGATCTGAACTTACTCCTTACCCTAGATGTGCTGCTGGCTGAGGGAAACGTGGCGCGCGCCGCCGAACGCTTGCATCTGAGTCCGTCGGCGATGAGCAGGTCCCTTGCCCGCCTGCGTGATACCACGGGCGACCCACTCCTGGTCAGAGCCGGGCGTGGACTTGTTCCCACGCCACGCGCACTCAAACTCCGTGAGCACGTGGGCCAGCTTGTACAGGACGCAAAGGCTGTCTTGCGACCCGCTGAAAAGCTTGACCTGGGGCAACTGGCAAGGACATTCACGCTGCGGGTCAGCGATGGATTCACTGAAAATTTCGGACCCATCCTGATTGCCCGGGTAAGAGAGGAAGCGCCCAAGGTCAGGCTTCGCTTCGTGCAGAAGCTCGACAAAGATAGCGGGCCACTGCGCGATGGAATCGTTGATTTGGAAACAGGCGTGGTCGGTGAACAGACGGGGCCGGAGGTACGGACCCGGGTGTTGTTCAAGGACCGCTTCGTGGGCGTGGTGCGAAAGGAACATGCTCTGAGCCGTGGCGAGATCACAGCCGCCCGCTATGCGTCTGGCCAGCATGTGCTGGTATCACGCCGCAGTCTCGAAAGAGGCCCTCTGGATGACGCGTTGAAGCCACTTGGACTGGAGCGGGAAATTGTCACCTTCGTGGGGGGATTTTCAGGCTCCCTAGCCTTTGCTCGGGCGACGGACTTGATTGCGACTGTTCCGGAGATACATACTGGCAACTTGCGCAGCGGAATGTTTAGTTTCACCCTTCCGGTCCAGTCGCCGGAGCTCATCGTTTCCATGCTGTGGCATCCCCGCATGGATGCAGACATGGCGCACCGCTGGTTGCGCGGATGCCTTCTGGAAATTTGTACTGTCAATGTCAACGCCTTCAACACACTCTGATTGGACCTGTCACTATGAAAACTCTGAAGTCACGCCTGATTTCCACCACCGTCGCGGCGACCATGGCTCTTATCAGCACCTGCAGCTTTGCAGCGGGCTTTCAGCATGGATTTGCGGCAGATCCTGATGGAAAGCCATTGGAGATCGGCATCTGGTACCCGAGCAAGGAAGCTCCCAAGCCCATGAACTTTGGCCCGACCACGATGACGGTTGCCATGAATGGCGCGGTCGATGGAAGCGCATTGCCAATGGTGGTGATGTCGCACGGCGCGGGCAGCTCCTTTATGGGTCACTACGATACGGCTATTGCCCTGGCCGACGCGGGCTATGTGGTTGCAGCCGTCACCCACACGGGCGACAACTACGCCGACAAGTCCCGCAGCGTAGACATCATGGATCGCCCCCGGCACATCAGCCGCGCAATCGACCATATGTTGGCCGCCTGGGATGGTCACGCCAGTATCAATGCGCAGCGTATCGGAATGTTCGGCTACTCCGCTGGCGGATTTACCACGTTGGTGAGCATCGGTGGCATTGCCGATTTCAGCACCATCGGCCCGATGTGCAGCCAATATCCCGCGGATTTCGCCTGCCAATTGATCGCCAAGTCCGGACGGCCCACTGTTCTATTCCCCGCGTCCAGCTTTAAAGCGGACTTGCGCATCAAGGCTGCGCTGGTGGCCGCACCGGCACTGGGATTCAGCTTCGCACCGGATGGGTTGAAAGGCGTCAAGGTGCCCGTGCAACTATGGAGTGCCGAGAACGACGCTATGGTGCCAACGCCCCGCTATGCCCAAGCGGTGCGACTGGCTTTGCCACAAGCCCCGGACTACCGCGTGGTACGCAAAGCCGGGCACTATGACTTCATGGCACCCTGCAGCGATGCACTTGCGGGCATGGCTCCGGCGATATGCAAAGGCGATCCCGACTTCGACCGCGCTGCGTTTCACCAAACCTTCAATGCCGCAGCCGTCGATTTCTTTGGCAAGACCTTGAAGGCGCAGTGAGTGTGCAGCTCTAGAGCAACCTCCCATGCCATTTGCCCCCCTTCACATAGGCCCCGGCCTCGCGGTCAAGGCGGTCATGCAGCGCGAGCCAGGCCATGTGCTGTGACTCGCGACGGCTGCGGTCGGGGGCCTGGCGTGGTACGTACGGGAACGCGCCAAGAGCCGTCAAAGCCGGAACTAGCCAACAGATTGAGACACCATGATCCAGGAATTGGGGGCCAGACTCGCATTTCAGCGCTACATTTGTTGTAGCTATCAGCGCATATTCCACGAGGGCTAGAGGCCTGTTCAACACTCTCAGTATTCCTCCGCCACCAATCTTCCCCTTGCACACCCCGCCGTGTGTTTTCGTCGCCCAATGTCAACCGCCCTGCTGGGCCCCAATTTCTTTGCACCGATGCGACCCACGCATGCGGTGCGGTGCAGTGCACCACTGCCCCTACCCCAGCGCATGGTTGCAGTTGGACGAAGAGGACCACGACCCCACTCGCGTTCTGGACCAGGTGGTGACGTCACTGCAGGCGATGGAAGCGGAAGTGGGCACGGGCATTGTGGCGCTGTTGCATCTGGTAGTGGCCAGCCGCGAGAAACCAGACATCGCGCTGGGTCGGCTGCACGTGCAAGGGAAGCCTTTCGCTAACGACGCAGGAGGATTTTTGCGATCTTTTCAGCGATGGAGTCCGCTGCGGGTTCATGCGAATCATTGTTGGTCAGCACGGCCACAAACAACTCCTCTTTTGGAAAACGCCAAGTGTCCGCGCTAAAGCCACCGATGTCACCGCCGTGCTCCAGGGCATGGCTGCCACCGAGTCTGCGGATGAACCAGCCATAGCCATAGCCTGTGTGGCTGCCGCCATTGAGCGTCCGATCTGTGGCCATGCTGTCCCAGGACACTCGCCCCAGGAGTTTGCCGGTCGTGATCGCGCTGTCCCAGCGCACAAGGTCGTCGACACTGGTGCGCAAGGCGCCCGCCGCAAAGGGCCAGTTCATACTGTAATGATTCACACTGGCGATACCCTTTCTGTCTTGCGTGTATCCAATGACCGATGAAACTGGGCTTGTGGATGTCTCGACAACCGTGCTGCGCATTTGCAGTGGCTGGAAAATCCGTTGCTGCATGAAGTCCGAATATCGCATGCCGGACACCTTTTCAATGATGGCCCCGAGCAGAAAGTAATTCGAGTTGCTGTACGAGAAGCGTTGACCCGGCTGAAATTGCAGAGGGACTTCATCGAAGAAGGCGATGGCTTCATCGACGCTTACGTCCTTTGTCATCGCCGCGCCAAAGTGTGCAAGCTCCGTGTAATTTCGGATACCGGAAGTATGCGTTAGCAGGTGTTCGATGGTGACGTGACGGGCCTGTTCGGGGTACTGTGGAAAATACTTTCCGATCTCGTCCGATACAGAGAGCCTGCCTTGTTCGACGAGCAACATGATGGCAGCGGCGGTAAATTGCTTCGTGACTGAACCTGTTCGTAGCGACATTTCAGGCCGTAACGGCATGTTCATTTCTATATTGGCCAACCCATACGCTTTACGGAACAGGATGGCGCCCCGTTGCGAAACAATCACGGTCGCGCCTGGCTCTCCTGGCGCGAAGTATTTCGACAGCATGCTGTCAATCTCTTGCGCGCGTACATCGGTTCTACCGGTCTCATCTACGGCGGTGGGTACGACGTCATCCGACTGGCCCCACGCCGCGATAGGACTGAAGCAGAGTGGCAACGTGAGTGCGATGAAAAGGCCCACACCGATTGAGCGATAGCCAAGAATCGGAGCCATTGAGCATTTCTTTCAAAAAGGACTTCTGCTTTGAACGATGCCCTGTTAAATTCCCTGGACATAAGTGATGTGGGATAAGTCCGCAGGGCTCTGCTGGTAGCTGGCTGCTGGTCCGCTGCCCCTCAGCGCTGCTTGATTACGAATTGTGCGACTCGGCGCAAAACGATCGGCGCAAGTGTCTCGTCAATTTTGTCGTATTCATCCTCCGCGCCGGTTTTCGCTGTTTGAAAAAGATGGTTGAGAAAAGGCAATTCAGCGGATTCCACCTTTTCATTTCCTCCCGCGTTTAATGCGGCGATGATTCCAGCCAGATTTTCTTTGGCAGGCACCTGATGATCAAGGCTCCCGCCCAGTGCCAGCACAGGACATTGCACCTGGCGCCACGCAACCTGGGGATTGGACAGGAGTGTCGCGCGCAGAAATGGTTTGGCGGCCCAAGACACGGAGAGTGTTCCTTCGTTCATCTGATGCTTTTCCACCAATGATTTTTCTTCTGGTGAAAGTCGTTCATAAAGTGCCTTGAGCGCTTCTATACGCGGTTGCACTTCAGCGTTGGTCAATATCGCTTCATAGTACGCGCGCACGTAGACCATCAGCCGCTCTACTTCCGCGGGATTCGCCCCGTGGTCTTTCGCCCACACCCGGTCCTGAAGCACTAGCATTTCAATACCAGGAAGGCCGGTTCCTGCAAGCGAGACCACAAAGTTCACAGTCTTCGGATTCTTGGCGGCAACTTCAGCTGCAATTTGAGGTCCTTCGCTAAGACCAATCAGCCCCAAGTTCGCGAATTGCTTTCGGGCGGCCATCGCCTCGACAACTGCATTCAAATCTTCAACCAACTGTGGGAGCGTGTGATTCTCGTAGTCACCGGTGGAGCGTGAGATTCCGCGCTTGTCGTATCGCAAAACCGCAACACCCCGTCGCGCCAAGTAGTCTGCCAAAACAGAGAATGGTCGGTGTCCGGCTATTTCCACGTCTCGGGTTCCCGGGCCACTTCCGTGAACCAGGATCACTACATTGGGATTGGTCTTGCCGTTCGGGATAGAGAGTGTCGCGCCAAGCGTGACTCCATCTGTGCTGGCGATTGCAAGTGATAGGTCTGTATAGGGGAAGGGGGCTTTAGGCGCCTGAATCCTAATCTTTTTGGGAAATTCCTTTACCCGATTCATGGTCAGGGCCAAAGGAGCGGGACCTTGAATCCATTCGCTATTGAAGTGGTCTTTGCTCCAGGTGAGTTTCACTGCAGCGGTGCCAAGATCAAGTTCCAGTGTGTCGCCGGATTCCTTGATACTTTTGACCGGAATGTCATAGACATTCTGGTCCGGACTGGACACGCTGGCCCAGTAGGTGCCATCGGCCCTTGTGAATAAGTCGGCCCCAATCTTGAGCAGTCGACCATCTGGGACTTTCATTTCGCCGAGCCAGCGCCCTTGGTGCTCTTGCACAATTCCAGCAGACGCAATGGAGGGCAACGTAAGTCCCAACGCCATTGCGAATGCATATTGCAAAGATGTTTTCATCGCGGCTACCTTAACCTTTGCTGCCTAAGAGCTTGGCCAGTTCCACCGCGGCCGCGTTCAATGCCAACTCCGCCGGCGCCAGGGCGGAAAACCTTGCTTTGAATTCAGACAAAGGGGCGAAGTGAGCATGCGCCATGCTTGCCAGCGGTTGACGCGTGTCAGCATCCAAAACTTCGATCTCCACGGCCGCGCCACCACGGTCCAGCGGCACCGTGAGCAGTACCGCTGTTACGACGTTGAGAGCAGGAGACACAGACTCGACCCTGGTGATGACCGCGCGGATGATCACTGGGTGCCCTTCAGCATTTTTGGGAAGTGCTTCAGTTTCCCTGGAAATGGCAGCCTGCAGCGTGGAAATCAGTCGTGCCCTTTCAGTCTCGGAAATGCCCGCGTCGTTTGGCATGGCCCATTCAACCGAAAGAGAGCGCACCTGATGAGGGTCTATCGACGTTTGAGAACGGAAGTAGGCAGTACTGCCGTCCCGCGAGCTCGTCATCTCGCTTCGATTTTTCAAGAAGCCGGTGTCAGTGGCTTGCATCGTCGAGCAGGCCGAGAGGCTGGCCACTGACACCAGAAGGATCGACATGGCTGTGCGGACATTCAGTGCGCTTGGGTTTGATAAGGTTTTCATAGCTTTAAGCTGAATCAGTGTTTGGATGGGCGGGATGGGAGTGGTAAGGTCCGTTAAGTGGAGCTAGCAAGGGTTTCAATGACTGCTTGACCGTCCCGTACTTCGCATTTGAGTAAGTAAGTTTTCCCCGCCATGACCGTCAATTGCGTGCTGGGTCGATAGCTCGAAAAGCCTCTAAAACAATAGACATGGACTTTGTAATCTCCGGCTAGCACCTGAATCTCGCTCGGATAGTCCGTAAATCCAGGGAGTCCGAACTTCTTCTGCTCGCCAGGACCTGCGGGTTCAACTTTTGTGTAGCCTGCAATGGTTGCGTGGTATTCATCCGAAAACGGAATCCCCAAGTGGCCCTTGACCAGTGCAATGCCGGATACATCGAGAACGTCCCCTGCATATTGTTTGGCTGGGGTCATGAATCCGCACGCACCAAGCATGCTTGCCGCCACTGTGGCGATGAGAATATTCTTCATGCGGTTCCTCTATAGAAATTCAAATTTCGTGGCGACCATCTTTGGATTGCCATCTCTGCGACAAGCAGATTGATCAGCCACGCCAGACTCATTAGCACGTCCCGTTGCAACGTGCTGGGTTTACCGATGAGAAGAATCCAGGGCAAAAGCACCACGACTTGCATGCCAGCACCTTGACCCAGTGCATAGGCGCGAATCATCCAGGCACGGTGCGTGGCGATCTCGCCATCCATGACAGAGACCACTGCGATAAAAATCGACAGCAGCATCGCGACGCTCACAAGAACGCGCACTGCGTAAAGCAAGCCGCCCTGCAATTCGATCGGGATTGGGTACATGACCGTCATCCACAAACCCGTCAGTGCAGCAAGTACTCCGCTTGCAACCACTATGCGTCCGCAGACCCTGTGCCGTTTGGGGCTTAGGTGACGCAGCCCTGAAGAAAACTGCAAAGCGCCTAATATGGAAAACAGACTTGCGCTAACGATGTGCACAATCACAGGAAAGGGTGCCTCAACGAATCGGGCGTTCTCGGTGCTGATCCCGGGATTGCCGGCAAGACCTATCAGGCGAGCGATTCCAGCAGCTAAGGGGATTGCGCTGATAAACAGCAGTACCAGCGGTACCTTCCAATCGATTCGGGTGGCGTTTGTCATCAAAGGAGTTTATGAACTGGCCCCACTTTTGTAACCGTACTAAGGTATGGTTCTGCGTACACTTCGAAGCACCTAACGCCTTTGCAGGGTCAAACCTGTGTCGTTTCGCACCTAGATAGGTTCCCAATGTCAACAGCCCTACTGGCCACCAAGTTCTTCGCTCCGCCCCGGCCAGCCCATGACATTTCTCGCGCATTACTGACCAAGCGCCTTGACGAGGGCCTCTCGCGTAAGCTGACGCTGGTGTGCGCGGCAGCAGGATTCGGCAAGTCCACATTGGTTAGCCAATGGGCACAGGATTGCCCATACCCAAGCGCCTGGCTCTCTCTGGAAGAAGAGGACCGAGACCCCAACCGTTTTCTCGAATACCTGGTTTCCTCATTGGAGGTGATTTCTCAAACTGTTGGCTCAGGTCTGGCGGCTATGTTGAGGAGCTCGCCGCCCGCCTCTGCAGAGACTGTCTTGACGTTGTTGGTGAACCAGTTATCCATGATTCCCGGTAAGCTGGTACTGATTCTGGATGACTACCATCTGGCTGCAAGTACGGGCGCCAATGAGGTGCTGTCGTTCTTGATCGACCATATGCCCCCACAGTTGCACTTGGTCATCGCCAGTCGGGAGGCGCCAGAACTCTCGCTCGGTAAATTACGCCTCAACGGGCAACTGGCCGAGATTCGTCAACAGGACCTTCGGTTTGGGTTGGAAGAGGCCGTCGAGTTCTTCCAGCAAGGGGGCAATGTAAGCCTTTCCAAGACCCAGATTCAAGCCCTGGAGACTCGCACAGAAGGGTGGATTTCGGGCTTGAAATTGGCGGCCATTTCGTTGCACACGCACAAGGACCCCGAGACATTCATCGCGTCCTTCACTGGCAGCCATCACTTCGTGCAGGACTACTTGATTGAAGAAGTCCTGCACCAGCAGCCTGACGATGTTCAGTCTTTTTTGCTTCGTACTTCGGTCTTGGACCGACTGTGTGGCCCCCTGTGCGATGCGGTGTTGCAAAGCCACGGCGGGGAGCAAATCCTTAATCAATTGGACAAGGCCAGCCTGTTCATCGTGCCTTTGGACTCCGATCGCCGGTGGTATCGATACCACCATTTGTTTTCCGACCTGTTGCGTCAACGTCTGGGTCAAAATGAACCTGCTGCGCCACTTCACCGGCGCGCTTGCCAATGGTATGAGGCCAATGGCATGGATATTGAAGCTTTTCATCAAGCCACGCTGGCAAATGACATAGCGCTCGCGGTGCGGTTGATCCAAGGCAATGGCATGCCCTTGTACTTTCGGGGTGTGACCGCGCCTGTTGTGAACTGGCTCTCAAATTTGCCCCACGCTGCTTTGAACACCTACCCGTTCCTTTGGGTGGCGTTTTCCTGGTCGTTGCTGTTTGCGGGCCATCCCGGCCAGCTAGAAGAGAAATTGTCTGGTGCCGAAGCCGCTATGACAAGTGCCCCGCAAGACGCATCGACGACGGACATCTTTGGCCAAATTGCTGTACTTCGGGCCTGGCTGGCGGTATACCGGAACGAGGCAGAAGCGATTTATGCCCATGCGAGCCGTGCTCTAGAGCTATTGAACCCAGAGAGTCGCCCCGCTCGCACCGCTGCGCATTGTGCCTTGGGTGTAGCCCAAATGTTTCGCGGGGAGCGAGTTCAGGCTAGCGCGGCTTTTTCTGAAGTGATAGGCGCAGGTTTATCTTCCGGAAATGTAATGTTTGCCGCGGTCGCATCAACCGCTTTGGCCGGTATTCAAGTGACTGATTACCAGCTCCATTCCGCCGCTGCCACCTACCGCGAGGTTATAAAAATGATTGGCGACCCAACCCATGTGTTGGGTTTTGAGGCACATCTTGGGCTGGCCAAGATTCTCTACGACTGGAACGTGGTTGATGAAGCCGAGTCTCTTGCTCTGCTGTGCAGCGAGCTTGTTGACCTTGCAAAGAGTAAGTCCGAAATAGGTGCTGATCTGTTGCGGGCTCGCCTGCTGAGCGCCAGAAGTGAGGACATGGAGGCTGAAGCTCTGGTAGAGCGAGCCAATGGGCTGACACAAACAGGGCCATTGACCGATCGCATGCGAGAAGCGGCCGACTTGCGGGTGCAGCACATGCTTCGCCATGGAGACGTAGTAAATGCAGCCGACTTGGCACGCACACATGAGCTTCCCGCAGGCCTTGCCAGAACACTATTGGCACAGGGCGAGGGGTTGGATGCATTGCGGGCCATCGAAAACCATCGGCGCAATCTGGAAGTAGAGTTCCGCACGCAAGATGCGCTCAAGGCGATGGTGTTGCAGGTCATCATTCACCACGCCATCGGGCAAGTAGATGAGGCACTCGGGTTGCTGCGCGAGTGCGTCGCGAAAGCGCAGTCTCAAGGGTCTATTCGACTGTTTGTGGATGAGGGCGATCCTATGCAAACAGTGCTACGCCAGCTGTCGCATGAAACGGGTACGGCACCGTATGTTTCAAAGCTACTCAGCGCGTTTGGCACGCGGGTGACCCAAGAAAAACGTGTGGATGTAGCTGCTGCAGCCACCTCATCCCACTTGCCATTGGGCGCCTTCAGCGATCGAGAACT
>JBAWYQ010000004.1:0-60087 GCA_037143475.1 Burkholderiales bacterium
CCACTGATCTCCAGGCGAAAATAATAGTCCAGCATGCGGTTGACAAACTTGGCCTGCTTTTTCAGCAGTGCCGGGTCTGGCGCATGTACCGTGGGTCCGATGGCGGGCTCAGCGACAGCAGCACTGCGCTGTTTCGGATCCAGTAGTGCACCAAGCCGGTCAAGCGTGGAGCGCAAGGTTACGACTGCAGTCTTGTGCGCGGTGCGCGCTATGACGGGACGGATTGCATGGGGTGCCACCATGCCGTGTGCCAATGTGTTCATAGTACAAAGCTCCGGTTAAAGTGAACCTGTCATTCGGCCGCCAAGGCGCGAATGTGCGTGGAAACCACCAGCAACTGGGTGTGGTCCATGCGGGTGATGAACTTGCGACTGACCGAGCTGACCAGCTTGACCGCGCCGGACATACCCAAACGTGCGGATTGTTCAGCCACAAAGCCAACATCTGCCTCTTTGAGTGCCTTGAGAAAGTAATAGTCCATGCCGGCGTCAATCAATTCCGCCACCAGGTCCGAGATGTCCTCGCCGTGGTTTTTATGGCCAGGGTGTGTCTCAAGAGCAGTCAAGACTGAATCCGTTTTCTGGCGCAACGCCTTGGAATGATAAAAGCGCAATGACGGCTCGCTTGCAGCGCTGTGCTTGGTGGACGAACGGACAGCAGCAGCGGAAGGTTTACTCGAGGACTTAGTAGCGGTAGCCATGATGTCTCCTTGATAGGTTTGAATGATTGCGACGACTGAATGCATTGTGTACGTTTGTACACAATAATTCAAGGTGTTTTTTGAACTTTAGGCAGACAACTCTATGTAATTCAAATGTTCTATTGCCTAAATGCCAGGAGATTCGACTTTTTGTGAAAACAATCGTACACAAAATAAAATGGTCTTCAGCACGTCCAGATGTGCCATACCGCCCAGAATGGGCGAAGGCGCCTCAGTTGCATCACTTGATCGGCCACAAGCACCCAGACGCACAAAAGCGGCAGACCGCAATCAATATGGCCATTGAAGGAATGGAAAAGTCCGGCGAAGTCAAGGCGCTGCGAGCCAAATACTTCGCAGACATTAACGTCAAGCGAAGTAAGCCATAGCCATGCTGACAATTCAAATCGTGCCGAAGCAACCCCATACCGCCCACGGAATCGCCGACATCTATTTCACCAAACTTGCTGCAGCGCCCCGTTAACCAAACGATAGCCCATGGTCCCCATGGCGCGCGCCTCGGCTTCATCATGGGTGACAAGAATAGTCGCCATATTGAACGCAGTGATGCGCAGGCAAAACTCTTCGCGCAGTTCCAGGCGCAGTTCGGCGTCCAGCGCCGAGAACGGCTCGTCCAGCAGCAGCACGCGCGGCTGGGTAATCAGTGCGCGGGCAAGGGCCACACGCTGTTGCTCACCGCCAGACAGCTGGGTCACCCGAGCGCGGGCAAAGGCTTGCAAGCCAAAGCGCTCCAGCACGGTGCAGGCCTGTGCCCGGGCATCCGACCTGCGGATCCCCTGCTCCACCAAGCCAAAGGCCACGTTGTCTCGCACATCCAGGTGCGGGAACAATGCAAAGTCCTGAAACATCAGCGCAAACCGCCGCCGCTCTGGCGCCAGAGTGGTGATGTCCTGACCATCAAACAGCAAGCGGCCTGCATCCAGTGGTTCAAGCCCCGCCACGATCTTGAGCAGCGTACTTTTGCCGCTTCCCGATGATCCCAGAATGGCCACCGTTTCGCCGGGCGAGACACCAAGGCTCACATCGCGCAACAACACGCGAGCCTTCCAATCCTTGGAAACATTCTTCAACTCAAGCACGGATCAACTCCTTGGGCGATTGACCCACAGCATCGCAGTCAGCCGAACCACGAAATTCCGCATCAGCCGGTGCGGACCACTCAACCAACACAAACGCCAAAAAGGCAAGCGCCATCAACAAACACGCCAGCACCAATGCGGCGTCACGGTTGGCCGCGCCGGGGCGACCCAGATATTCGTACACCAGCGTGGTCAGTGTCGCCCACTCGGGCCGCGACAAAAACAGGGTCACGGCAAACTCGCCCACTGCCGTGGCTGCCGCAAACGCCATGCCCCGGCGCAAGGCTGGGCGCAGCAGGGGCATGGTGACGCGCCAGAACACGTGCCATGGTGTAGCCCCCAAGGTACGCGCAGCCTGGGCCAGATGCAAAGGCATGCTATCCAGAGCCGCCGCCAGCGATTTGGCGACAAACGGATAGGCCAGCAGTGCATAGGCACACACCAGGAGGCCAAAACTGGCGGTCCATAGTGGGTACAACAGCAGCAAGCCAAAGCCAACCATCACCGGGGACACTACAAAGGGCAGGTACACCAGCGTGCGCAGAAGCAAAGACTGACGTACGGCCAATGCATGAGCCAATCCCAAAGACGTGGCCAGTGCTACAGCAAGCACGGTAAAGCGAAAACTGTTCCACAGTGCCGCCAGCGTGGCATCTTCCAGCAGGACACTCCAGGCGTCGACACCTGCAGCCGCGGCACGCGAAACGATAGCCAGCAAAGGCGCAGCACAAAACAGCAGCAACACGACCAATGCACCCCACACCCAAACCCACTGGCGCCAGCCCTGCGGTCTGCGCCGTGCCACCAAGTCAGAGCGTGCCGGAATGGCGAGGCGCCGCTCGATAGCGGCATAACCCAACGCCACGAATCCTGTCAGAATCAGCACCCACAGGGCCAGTGATCCGGCCTGCGCCAACTGCAATTCATGCGCCACCAAGGTATAAATCTCAACCTCAACGGTTGCGTACTCCTGCCCACCCAGCACAAGAGCCAGACCAAAGCCCGAGAAACAATACAGAAAAACCAGGCACAGCGCCGACATGAGCCACGGCGCAATGGACGGCCACTCAATACGCCAGAACACGCGCCACGGCGTGGCACCCAGCGTGCGCGCCGCTGCCACGCGGGATGCGCTCACCTGCCCCAACGCCTCCGCTGCGGCGCGGACCACCAGACACAGGTTAAAAAACAAATTGCCGTAGATCAGCAACCAGGGGCTACCCTGCAGATCAGGCCCACCCCATGCCCACAAAAACCCCTGTGGCCCAAGAAGTGCCAGCACACCCATGGCCGCGACCAACGTGGGCACGACAAAGGGCAGCATCAGTGTCCGAAGCACGACAGTTCGGCCCGGAAATTCAAACCGTGCCAGCACCCAAGCCACCGGCAAACCCAGACCCAGTGCCACAACGCAGGTTGCCGCCGCCTGCAAGAATGACCAGGCGATCCGCCAGCGCAAAAAACTGACTTGCAGTGGCTCCCAAAATGGTAACTGACCCCCCTCAACCAACAGACGCAAGGCGGGTGCCACCAGCAGAGTCAGCAAAAAAAACAGTGGAAAGGCTGCCAGCAACAGGCGTGTCAATTTGGACATTGTGGGGGCTACGCTGATGCGTGGACGAGGCGTGATACGTCGCCTGGTGCCTTACTTCAACACCACTTTGGTCCATCGCTGCACCCAATCAGCAGTCTTATCGGCAACGGCTTGAGCGCTTGGACTGTCAAAGCTTGCTGGTTCGACTGCGTGGCGAAGGGCATCTACGCGGGGCAATGTCGATTCCACGGGGAACATCCACATCTCGACCTGCAAACTTTTTTGCACCACTGGTGAGCGCAAGAATTCCACAAACTTGACCGCCGCCGCTCGCTCGCGTCCACCCTTGACCAGCGCAACCCCTTCGATCTGGCGAAACACGCCACCGGGCAATGACAGACTACCGGTGGGCGGTTCCGTCAACTTAACCTTGCTAAAAAAAACCTCTGCTGCCGGGCTGCTGGCATAGCTAACCACCAGCGGGCGCGCACCACCGTTGTGGCTGAACTCTGTGTAATAGGCTTCTGTCCATCCCTTGGCTACTTTCAGGCCATTTGCACGCATACGGGCCCACCAGTCAAAGGCCTTGTTTTCGCCCATGGCACCGATAGTGGCCAGCAAAAACGCACTCCCCGGGCTCGACGTAGCTGGGTTCTGCACCGCTAACAAACCCGCATAGGCAGGCTGTGTCAGGTCTTCTAGCGATCCCGGTAGAGGCAGACCCTTCTTGGCAAACCAGGCCTTGTCAAAATTCACGGTGACGTATCCGTAATCCACCGGTACCAGGTCGGCAGGCAAGGCAATCGCAGTTGCCACAACGTGCCCCTCAAACGGGTCCAGCACTTTCGCTTTCTGGGCCTTGCCAGCCAGCACGTTATCAATGCCGAACACCACATCGGCCACCGGGTTGGCGCGGGTCAGAATAAGCTTGTTGAGCATCTCACCGGCATCGCCGGCCTTGGTAATGCGCAGCGTAACGCCGGCTTCCTTTTCAAACTGCACTAGCAGGGGCTTGGGCAGGGCAAACGAGGCGTGGGTCAATACTCTCAACTCGGTTGAGTGCGCCAGCCAGGTACTGCCTGCCAGCAGCACAAATACGTACCGTCGCAAGGCGCTACAGGCGAACTTCAAACTCAGCAATAACAATGGAGGAAAGTGAAACAAAAACGTTCTTTCGGTTCGCCCGTTTCGGGCACATCATGTGTGGGCGCATTCTAGCGACCCGCCCTAGGCGGTACGCAAATTGTCTCCAACCAGGTCGAGCCGGGTGATACTGGAAGCTGTGTTGAAATAGCAGTCTTCCTCCTATGCGACAAAAACCCAAGGGCTCGACCCACAAACTTCTGGCACTCCTCACCTTGCTGCCATTGGCGGTGCTCGTTCTGGGCCTGCTGTACATGCTGGGCATGACCTATCTAGAAGGCGCGCCGCGTACCTTTTTGCAGGGACTGCAATGGGCATCCGAAACCATGACAAATACCGGCTATGGTGCGGACAACCATTGGGACCATCCGGTAATGGCCCTGTTCGTCATCGTGACGCCGTTCATCGGTCAGTTTCTTGTCTTTCTGATTTTCCCTGTCCTGGTGCTGCCTTATTTTGAAGAAAAATTTGAGGTTCGCATGCAGCATGAGTTGCCGCCTATGGCTGGCAAGGTACTCTTTTACCGCTACGGCCCCGCTATCGAATCGGTGGTAGTGGAGTTTGACAATGCCAACAGCCCCTTCGTCATTCTGGAGGAGAACATGGTCCTGGCACGCAGTCTGCGCGATCGGGGCTATAACGTCGTATTTGGCAAACTGTCTGAAGACCCGTCGGTGCTGGAGCGCATCCACGAGGCGCGCGCCGTGGTCGCCAATGCGGGCGACCATGCCAACGCGACCTGCACATTGCTGGCCCGTGAATATGGCTACACCGGACCGCTCTATGCCCTGGCTGACGATCCGCTGTACCGCGCACCCATGGTTCAAATCGGTGCGACTGAAGTATTCACCCCTGCTCATGTGCTTGGTGCTGCGCTCGCATCACGCGCCAGCACCCGCATCAGTCCGCCCGCAGAAGGTATGCATCTGCTAGGTACCCAGGTCGGCATGGCCGAATTTCGAGTGCGCGCCGGAAGTCAGTTGGCGGGAAAGCGCCTAGGGGATTTGCATCTACGCGAACGACATGGTGTGTCCGTCATAGGTCAATGGCTTAGCGGCGTATTTGCAACCACAAAGGGGCCTGAAACTCAGGTGGAGCCCGGCGCGATTCTGGTAGTGGTCGGTGGGCACGACAATCTTGAAAAAGTGGAACGCATGGCGATGCCAATCCGGCGTGCCGGGCCGATTGTGGTGGCAGGCTTCGGGGCGGTCGGGCAAAAAGTCATTGAAATGTTGCAGGACGCCGGAGAGACCTGTATCGTGATTGACCGCGCAGCGATACCGGGCGTTGATGTGGTGGGCAGCGTTCTGGAACGTGGGAGCCTGGACAAGGCCCGGGTACGCGAGGCTAGCGCCGTGGTGCTGGCGTTGAGCGATGACAGCGAGTCCGTCTTTGCCACAGCCGTTGTGCGTGACTACGCGCCAGAAGTCCCTCTGATCGTACGGGTGCTTCGCACCCCCAACACGGCGCGCCTGTACCGCTCGGGCGCAGACTTCGCCATTTCAGTGGGGCAAGTAGCCGGGCAAATTCTGGCCTACCACTTGCTGGGAGAGCAGACGATCCACGTTGAAAACCGGGTTAAGTTCATCCGCGTGAACGCCGCCAATTTGGTGGGTGAACACCCCTGGCGATGTGAGGTGCTTGAACGAACCGGCGCAAAGGTGGTAGCGGTGGAGCGAGAACGAGAGGTGCTGGTGGAGTTTGGTGACGGCTTTTTGGTGCGCTCCGATGACACTATTTTTGTGTGCGGTTCTATCAACAGCCTGGAACGCTACCAGCGCGAATTTTTGGCCCGCACTGCACCCGAAGCGCGTGCTTAATCCGGCGCTCCCGAGAGGCTGCCCATACTCAGAGCAGTGTCCCGATTACGCAAAAGTGCGCACTCTTGGGGTGTCAGCGGTTCGATCACACGCAACTGGCGAGCCAGCACATCCAGCGTGGCCTCGGATGCATCCTGACCTTGCACTTGGCGTTCCAAAATTCGTACACGCAATTGCTCGGCTGTAGCCTCTGGCGCCAAAATGGAAAATTCGGCACCGGCTCGTTGTGCCAGCGCGCGGAACAACTCGCGATCCGCGCGTTTCAAAAAGGTCGCATCCACAATGACCGACCACCCGGCACCTAACAACATTTCGGCCAGTTCAAACAATCGCCGGTAGGTGCGGGCGCCGGCGCCGGTTGTGTAGATGCCCTCGCCAGTGCCCGAGTCGCTGCGTGCCGTTCCCGCCAGACCCAACAGACGCTTACGTTCCGTGTCGGAGCGCACGCGCACAGTACGTGCATGGGTGTCGCTTTGAAGCAGCGCGCTGGAAGCAGTGGTCTTGCCACACCCAGAAAGACCGTGTGTGATCACCAGTCTCAGCGGTCGCAGCAATGCAAGCTGTTCTGCAAGCGCCACATAGGCCATGGTTTCGGCTTGGCCCAGGCGCGTCTGCTGCATGCGAATGGCGGTCACCTTCGCGCGCACCAGTGCCCGATACACCGCATAGAGGCGCAGAACACGTGCCGCGTCATAGTCGCCCGTACGCTCCCAAACTTCATTGATAAACCAGTTCGCAAGGCCCGGTTGGGCGTGTGCAATCAGATCAATGTAGGTAAAGGCAATTTCGCTGGCAACATCAATCCAGCGCAGGTCTTCGCTGAATTCGATGCAGTCGAACATCTGCACGTGCTTGTCTATCAGAACCAGATTGGCCAAATGGAGGTCGCCGTGGCATTCCCTCACCCACCCGGCTTGCTGGCGTGCCTGGAGCAATGGCGCGAGTTGTTCAAATTGACCTTCGGTCCAGGTCTGCAGTGCCAAGAGCCGCTGTGGCGCACCACCGTGTGGCAACCGCACCATCAAGTCGCGCAAACTGTCATGCATGGGCGCAATGACTTGAGCAGGAGACCCGTAGCGAGAGCCTGATGCGGCTCGCTCTGCGCTTGCGTGGAATACAGTCAGTGTGGCCGCCAGGTCCGACATGTGTCCGGCGTGCAATTCGCCACTGCTGCAAACCCGGTCCAGCAACACATCATCGTCGAAGCGTTGCATTTTGACCGCATATTCAATCGCCTGCCCGTCACCCTCGAACTGTGGGTCATGAGGCGTATTGAAGATACCGACGACATCCAGATAAATGGAGGGTGAAAAGCGTCTGTTCAAACGCAGTTCATCCTCACAGTATTTCTTGCGAAGCGCCAGCGTACTGAAGTCGAGAAACGGCAAGGCTACGGGTTTTTTGATCTTGTAGGCAAATGCACCCACCAGCAGGACCCATGAAATATGGGTCTGCACCAGTTCAACACGTTCAACGTCTCCCGGGTAACGGTGCGGCTCCAGCAGAGCCTGTATGAGGGTGGGCAATTCAGAAATCACGAAATTGACTGAAGTCGGACTCCGCCTGCAACAAGTCTGACAATTCTATTTCTGAACGAGGTATTCAGCAGCCGCCATCACCATCAGCACCGCGCCAGCGACCCGGTCCAGTCGACTGTCCAGACTGGCGCTGACCGCAAGCGGTGTCGCTTCCAGTGCTCGAGACATGGTGACCATGGTGGATACGGACAACTGCCCCGCACACAGCAACAGGTTGAGCCGACCCATCAGGGCCGGGGGGCTGAAGGCCAGCGCCAGCTCCTTTTCGTAGCGGGCTTGCAGATCAAAACCGTTCTTCGAACTTTTGGAGTTGGCCACGTTGTTGGGCAGGTCCGGGTCATTTACATAGATCCCTCTGCGGATGACTCCCATCATGAAATTCAGATATCCAGCCACGCTGGTCTCAGAAACAATTTGAAACTCCGGTACCGCAACCTTGATAGTGGGCATTGAGGTCGACGGCGGCACATAACCTGGGCGAAAGTAGTTGAACACCGAGGGCGAGCGCAAGGGACTTTGGCCCAACTGGCGACCGGGGTTACTGAGGTCGCCAATTTTCCAGCTCCCGTGTGCCGAAGTGAGGCCAAACGTGCGTCCCCACTGAACCAGGCGCAGCATGGGCTCGCGCACCTTTCCGGACCCCGGCTGCGTGAGGCCAGCCGGCGCACGGGCTTCGTCGTCCAGCAGCACGGCGGAAAACACGGCTTTTAGATCCCCTCGAACGCCCCTGCCATTGTCTGCAAAGGCTGCTGCAACGCGTGCAACATAGGAACCACTCGGGTAGCTGGTGACCAGCCGCTGAATCATCTGACGGGCGAAGAATGGACCCACATTGGGGTGATTGAAGATGGTGTCCAGCGCGTTTTTGAGTGCCTCGGGCCCTACAGTTTTTGCGGGTATGGTGGTACCAAGGAAGCGCACTTCCAGTTCCGAATGCCGGTTGGATGCGAATGACATGGGACGTTGGGTGTAAGCGGAGTTGCCCACCTTGCGGTTTCGCTTTCCATCTGCCAACTCGGTCACCACATTGGCACTTTGGTCGAAGTCGTAACCGGTGAAAACACGGGCCAGGTTGGAAATGTCGCTTTGGCTATAGGTCTCGATACGCTTACCCTGCGCGTCGCGCAGCTCGCTACCGTCTGGGTTCAAAAGGTAGAGGCCAATGGAAAACAGTTGCAATACCTCACGTGCATAGTTTTCATCTGGCAGGCGTCCGGTGGCCGGATTCTCTTTTTGGTTGCCACGGGTATTGAGATACTGCCCCATGGCCGGGTGCAAGGTAACCGCTTCCAGCAGGGCGCGGTAATTGCCAAACGCATGACCACATAGCGTGTCCCAATAGTGCGCGACTGCGTGGCTGCGCCAAGCAATATCCAGTCCGGTGAGCGAGACCACGAAAAACTCGGACAGCGCCAGCGCCATGCGTTTACGAACTGGGTCTGGTGCAGTCATGAGCTGGTTCCAGATCATGTAGTCGCCCGGGTAGCTGTGGTCAAAGTAACGCGTGTCCTTGTCGATCTCGGCATAGCCGTGTGCGTTGAGCCAGTCACAACCCGTTGGACCCAACGGCGCAGCCAACTGTTGCTCCAACCATGGCCCGTATCCAAGGCTTTGCACAGCGGCTACTTCTGCATCGGAGGCTGAAAATTGCGCCTGCAACAGAAATCGGGCCGCGTGTTCAGGCGTCTGCGCAGTGGTGTGCTGATGTGCCACGCTACCGTGCGGACCCGAGGCACAGGCCAGCAGCAGCGCCGAAGCGGACAATATCGCCAAGTACTCTGCTGGCGGGGTATCTGTCAGGGTCATGTGCCATGCTAACTCCAACGGGGCAGCGCACAATCGGCCTCACCCATGAAAACCCTTTTCGCATTGCTCGTTAGCTTCTCCTGGCAGGAGTTGCGCAACCACCCCTGGCGCAACGCTGCGGCAGTGGTGTCGGTCATGCTGGGTGTGGCTCTGGCCTTTTCGGTGCACCTGATCAACGCGTCAGCACTGGACGAATTTGCGCAGGCGGTGCGTTCGGTCGGAGGACAACCGGACCTGGAGTTGCGCGCCAAGGCGGGACCGGCAGCGGGCATAGACGACGCGCTGCTGGGACGCATGGCCCGCCACCCCGACGTGGCGCTGGCCAGCCCGGTGCTGGAGCTCAGCGCCTACGCGCTGGGGCCAAGGCCCAAGGCGCGCACGCCAGCGGAGGCCGCATCGGCCATAACAGGCGATTCCACCCGCGTGCTGGTCCGACTGGTGGGCGTTGACGCGCTGCAGGTGGCTCAGATCAGCCCGGATCTGGTTCCCATGCCCGACCCCAGCGCCGACCGGCTGGATATATTCGCCCCCGACACAGTGTTCCTGAACGCCAGTGCGCGCAGCCGCCTGCCGGGCGACACGTTGCAGTTGCAATGGGGCATGCAGATCAAGACGGTCAAGGTGGCTGGGTCGGTGCGCGCGTCCGGCGCACCGCTGGCGGCGATGGACATCGCAGCCGCGCAAGTCCTGTTTGAAAGGCCGGGCCGCCTGACCCGGCTGGACTTGCGCCTGCGTGCGGGTGTGGACCGCGCCGCCTTTGTGCGCGCCCAGCACGCATCGCCGGACTGGCCGCTGGACGCCAAACTGGTGGAACCTGGCGACACGCTGGAGCGCATGTCGACCCTGTCACGCGCCTACCGGGTCAATTTGACGGTGCTGGCACTGGTGGCCTTGTTCACCGGGGGCTTTCTGGTTTTTTCGGTGCTGGCGCTAAGTGTCAGCCGGCGCGCGCCACAGTTTGCCTTGTTGGGTGTGTTGGGCCTGACTGGCGGGCAACGCCTGGGCCTGGTGTTGCTGGAGGCCGCCGTGCTGGGCATTGCGGGCAGCATGCTCGGCATCGCACTGGGCACTGGCCTGGCGTCACTGGCGTTGCGACTGCTAGGTGGCGACCTGGGTGGGGGATTCTTTGCAGGTGCTGCGCCAGCATTGCAATGGAGTCCTTTGACCGCCTTGGTATTTGCAGCGCTGGGGCTCGTCGCGGCTCTGGTCGGTGCATGGTGGCCCGCACGCTGGGCGCAAGGCTTGCCAGCGGCACAGACCCTCAAAGGACTTGGCACAGCGCAAGCGCCGCAAAGCCATGTGCTGCTGGCTGCCGCAATGCTGGTGGCTGGTGGTTTGCTGGCGCTGCTGCCACCGGTGTGGGGCATCCCGCTGGCAGCCTACACCAGTGTGGGCATGATTCTGGTGGGCGGCATTGCCGGTCTCCCCTGGCTGGTCGGTGTGGTGCTGGACCGGGTGGCACCGTTGGTTGCTCGCCAGGCCCTGCCCCTGCTGGCGGTCGAGCGGGCGCGGCGGGTGCGTGGCAGCGCGGCGGTGGCAGTGAGTGGCGTGGTGGCATCGCTGAGCTTGGCGGTGGCGCTGACGGTGATGGTGGCAAGCTTCAGAACCTCGGTCACGCAATGGCTGAACACGGTGCTGCCTGCGGACCTGTATGTGCGTTCGTCGGCCAGTGCCAGCACGCAGGATACCGCCTACTTTGACCCCCGCTTTGTGCAGGCCGCGGCGCGGTTGCCTGGCGTGCTGCGCCTGGGCACCCAGCGCAACCAGCAGTTTCTGCCCGACCCCAGCCAGCCAGCCGTCACACTGATTGCCCGTCCATTAGGGAAGATGACCGATGACCCGCGCAGCCTGCCGCTCACGGCCGAGCCCCTACCCGTCCCAGCCGGCCAGATCGGCATTTATGTGAGCGAGGCGATGGTGGATTTGCACGGAGCACGCCCGGGCACGGTTTACGCCCCACTCTCCAAGCATTTTGAGGCTCTAACCCCCGTGGAATATGCGCAAGAAGCTACGTTTTTTATAGCAGGTGTGTGGCGAGACTATTCCCGCCAGTTTGGCACTATTGCCATCGAGCAAGCTGAATTTCAGCGCCTGAGTGGCGATACACGCGTCAACGACCTCGCCATCTGGCTGGAGCCCGATGCCGCCCTACCCGCACTGGAACAGGCGCTACGCGACCTGGCCGACCAGCAGGCACACACCACTGGCGGCGAGGCGGGCCGCCTGATGGACTTTGGCTCGGCGCGCGAAATCCGTGCCACGTCATTGCGCATTTTTGACCGTAGCTTTGCGGTGACCTACTGGCTGCAGGCGGTGGCGATTGGCATTGGGCTGTTTGGCGTGGCGGCTTCGTTCAGCGCGCAGGTGCTGGCACGGCGCAAGGAGTTTGGCTTACTGGTTCACCTGGGCCTGACGCGCCGCCAGGTTCTGCGTGTGGTGGCCGTCGAGGGCTTGGCCTGGACCACTCTGGGCGCCATAGCCGGTATGGGACTGGGCTTGGCCGTGGCCGTGGTGCTGGTGCATGTGGTCAACCCGCAAAGCTTTCACTGGAGCATGGAACTCACCCTGCCCGCATGGCGCCTGCTGGCCTTGAGTGCGTCGGTGGTAGTGGCAGGCACATTGACGGCATGGATTGCCGGGCGCGCCGCCGCAGGACGCGACGCAGTGCTGGCGGTCAAGGAGGACTGGTAGAAGTGTGGCCGGGGCCGGACCTACTCATGCCGCAGGGCATCAATCGGGTCCATACGCGCGGCGCGTCGGGCCGGGAAGTAGCCAAACACTACGCCGATGACGGCCGAGAACACAAACGACAGCACGTTAACAGCGAGGTTGAACGTATAGGGCACATCCATCAACGCCGCTAATCCTATGGAGGCGCCGGTCGCCAGCACAATGCCGACCAACCCACCCAACGCGGCCAACACTACGGCTTCTATCAAGAATTGCAACAACACCTCGCGCTCCAGCGCACCAATGGCCAGACGCAGGCCGATCTCACGCGTGCGCTCGGTCACGCTGACCAGCATGATGTTCATGATGCCGATGCCGCCCACCAGCAGACTCACGGCGGCAACAGCTCCGAGCAGCATGGTCATGACCTTGGTAGTACCCGACAAGGTGTCGGCCAGCTGTTTGGTGTCGAGCACATTGAAGTTATCTTCATCACCGCTGGCCAGCTTGCGTCGCTCGCGCAATAACTGTGTAATGCCGGCGGTGACGCGCGTCGCGTCGCTGCCATCCTGCATGGACACCAGCAATGTGTTGACGCGGGTATTGCCCGTGATGCGGCGCTGAAGGGTTTTGAGCGGCACCAACACCACATCGTCCTGATCATTGCCAAAAGCGCCCTGCCCTTTGGACGCCAGGAGCCCGACGATCTCGCACGAGATTTGTTTGACCCGCAACTGAGCGCCAAGCGCGGCTTGCTTGCCAAAAAGCTCTCGCCGAACGGTCTCTCCGATCATGCAGACCGCGGCACCCGCGCGCAATTCGTCGTTTGAAAATTCGCGGCCACTGTCGAGCTTCCAGTTGCCGGTCGTCAACCATTCATTGGTACTGCCAATGACGCTGCTGCTCCAGTTTCGGCCATAGGCAACCAGCGTGGTGTTGGTTCGCGCCTCCGGTGCCACGGCTGAAATGCCGCCGATCTGGGTCGCAATAGCGTCAGCATCGGACTCCTTGAAAGCAATCGCGTTGCCACCACCACCGGGGCCCATGCGTTGCCCGGGTCGAACCTGTAACAAGTTGGTACCCAAGCCCGAAATCTGGTTTTGCACGGCCAGCGTGGCACCGTTGCCCAGCGTCACCATGGTGATCACGGCGCTCACGCCAATGACGATGCCCAGGATAGTGAGAAACGAGCGCATCAGGTTGCGCCGAATCGAGCGCAGGGCCAGCATCAGGGTATTGAGCAGCATCAGTGCTCCTGCGGCATGGGCGGTGCCTCTTTCAGCCCAGCCGGATGCGGATTGCGCTCGTCACTGGCCACCACACCATCGACAAAGCGCACGATGCGCCGGGCATAAGCGGCCATGTCCATTTCGTGGGTGACCATCAAAACGGTGATGCCGTGGTCCACATTGAGGCGCCACAGCAACTCCATGATCTCCCGGCTGCGCTGGGTATCGAGGTTGCCGGTGGGTTCGTCCGCCAGCAGCACGGCCGGCTCGGTCACGATGGCGCGGGCAATGGCCACACGCTGCTGCTGCCCGCCCGACAACTCGGCTGGTGTGTGGTGTTCCCAGCCTTTGAGGCCAACAGACTCCAACGCTTTGGCGGCCATGGCGTGGCGTGCGGCGGCCGCTTCACCACGGTACAGCAATGGCAGTTCGACATTTTCTTGCGCGGAGGTGCGGGCCAGCAGGTTGAAGCCCTGGAACACAAAGCCTAGATAGCGCCTGCGCAGGCGGGCACGCTGGTCGCGGCTCAGCTTCTCGACATGCAGGCCCTGGAACAGGTATTCGCCGGTGGTGGGCGTATCCAGGCCGCCCAACGTATTCATGGCGGTCGACTTGCCCGAACCGCTGGGGCCCATGATGGCCACAAAATCACCGGCCGCAATCTCCAGATTCACGCCCTTGAGGGCCTGCAACGCAGTAGCTCCCTCACCATAGGTCTTGGTGATGCCGCGCAGGTGGATCAGAGGCTCAATCACGGGGTTGACCCCGCAGCGCGCTGGTCGGTGATGACGGCTGCGCCTTCCTGCAGCCCATCGCCTGACACTTCAGTCATGCGACCATCGCTGATACCCGGCTTGACGGCCACTAATGCTGCCTGACCATCTTTGAGAATCCAGACCTGCTTGGCTGCCACGCCACTGCCACCCGCGGTTTTTCGCCCGCCGGGCCTGGGCATGCGTGGCACCAGTTTGGAGACGACACCGCCACCCGCATCTGTCGTTGCGGGCGCGGCACCAGCGGTTTCCTGCGTGGGGGTAAAGCGCAAGGCGGTATTCGGCACCAGCAGTACGCCGGTGCGTTCAGTCGAAACAATGGTCGCGGCGGCTGTCATGCCCGGACGCAGGCTAAGGTCACTGTTGTCAACATTCAGGTAGGTGGTGTAGGTGACGACGTTGTCGGTCTTGGTAGAGCCATAGGCCACGCGCGTGATTTTTGCCGGATAGCGGCGCGACGGGTAGGCGCTCACCGTGAAGCTGGCCTTTTGATCGACCTGGACGGAGCCGACATCGGCCTCATCGACACTCACTTCCAGCCGCAACCGGGCAATGTCTTCGGCAACACTGAACAATGTGACGGCCTGCAGGGATGCTGCCACGGCATTCCCCGGGTCAACCGTGCGTGTCAGAACCACGCCGTCAATGGGCGAACGGATCGAGGCTTTGGACAGATTGGTCTCGTCGGTCGACACAGTGGCGCGAACCTCGGCCACATTGGCGCGGGCACTGGCTTCAGTAGCAACGGCACGATCTACGTTGGCGCGGGCGCTATCGAGTTCAGCGGCGGACGGTACCTTGCCGCCGGAGAGTCGCGCAACTTCTTCAAACCGCGCCAGGTTGGCCTGTGCTTCCTTCAACGTGGCCGTGCTGAGTGCCTGCTGCGCCAATGATGCGGCAAGGGACGCGCGCGAACGCAGCACCTGGTCGGACAACTTGGCGGTGTCGAGCTCCACCAGAATCTGCCCCTTCCTGACCCGGTCATTCACGTCCACCAGCACCCGCTTGACGGTGCCGGACAGCTCACTGCCCACGTTGACGGCACGGGTGGGTTGCAACGTGCCGTTGGCCAACACGGTCAGGGTCAGGTTACCCCTCTTCACCACTTCGGTCACATAGCTGGGTTGTGCGCTGATGTTCTTTTGCGATTGCCAATAGAACAGGCCTACCGCCAGCAGTGCGACCACCGCGACGGCAACCCAGAGTGTGGGCTTTTGCCACCACTTGCGGTCATGGACATCACCCAAAATGGCTTGCAAGTCGACAGCAGTTGGACTTGAGGGCGTGTCAACAGAGGGTGTAAGGTTTGTCATGATATGAAGGGTTTCAGGGCGCAGCGGCCGCGGCTTCAGGAGCCCAGCCACCGCCCAGGGCCTTGTAGAGGCGGACGTGGTCAGCACTCAGGCTTGCGCGGTTGGTCTCGACACCGTCCTGGGTAGAGAGCAAGGTGCGCTGGGTATCCAAGACGGTACGAAAATCGATCAGACCGCTGGCATAGCGCTGGCGCGCCAGCAAGTCGGCATTGGCGGCAGCGCCAGAGGCCGCCTGCAAGTGTGTCAGCCGATCGGTGTTGCCCTGCAAGGCAACCAACGCATCTTCCACATCTTTCAGGGCAATGAGCACCGTGCCCTGATAGGCTGCGCGTGCCTGTTCCAGTGCCGCCTCCTGGGCGCGAACCTGAGCCCGCGCAGCACCGCCATCCAACAACGGCACCGAAATACCTGCCAACAGCGATTGCGCGACCGAAGCCCCACTGGTCAAAGCACCCAAAGTCAGGGATCGCAAACCGATAGAACCCGAAATCTGGAAGCTGGGGTAGCGTGCGGCATCAGCCTGCGAGACCCGCGCCAAAGCAGCACGAACACGGTACTCGGCGGCACTGACATCCGGGCGCTGGCGCAGGGTCTGCGCGGGAAAGGAAACGACAAAGCTCACCGGCGCCTGCGGCACAACCCCCATTCGCGCAGTGTCCGCTGACAGGCTGATTTGCAAGGCCGCTTGTGGCTGCCCGGTCAGCACCGCCAGGCTGCTGAAGTCTTGAGCCAAACTGGTTACCAACGAAGGGATCTGCGCACCGGTTTGCTCACTTGCGGCCACGGCCTGCTCGACATCCAGCGACGAAGCCAGGCCCGCTTGGGCCCGCCAGCGTGCAATCTGAAGCGTCTCGGTTTGAGCAGCAAGGTTGTTGCGGGCGATCGTCAGCCGCGCCTGTAAGCCCCGCAGGTCAATGTAGGTTACCGCCACCTCAGCCGCCATGGAAATCTGCACTTGGGCCAGATTGGCTTGGGAGGCTTGCACATCCGCTTCGGCTGCGTTCAAGGTGCTGCGCTGTCCGCCGAACACATCAGGCTCCCAACTCGCATCAAACCCGATCTGAAAGGAATCAGAAGCATCGTTGCCACCCGAGCGACTGCGCTGCGCAGATGCAGACGCGTTGATGCCCGGGCCCATGGCGGCGGACCTTCCATCGTGCAGCGCGCGCGATTGCTGCAGTGCCGCCCGCGCAGACCGCACATCGGTATTGAACTGCAAAGCCTGCGAAACCAGCGCGGTCAACAATGGGTCGTTGAAGTGTTGCCACCACTGCGCGAGTGCTGCCCCCGACTCACCGGTTAAGTGCTCCGCGGCTGAAGCGGACCACCGAGCAGGAACCGGCATGTCTTTCCATGCTGATGGGGTCAATGGCTGTACCGCGCAGCCACCCAAAGCAACTGCGACAAGCCACACCACAGGTGTACGCCAAGCCGAAGCAATAAGGTTGGAGAAAAGTTTCAAATTCTTGACAGTCATCCGGCGACCTTGGAAAGCGGTAGGACACTACCATTGTGTGCTGCGCCCGTGTCGCGCGTATTGAGACAGGTTAAATCTTGTAAAGTTGGTCCACATGCAAAATCTCAATGAAACCAACACAAGCTGGCTTGGCCAGGCCATTGGCCTGATTGAAGCCGACTACCTGCGCAGCGCCGACACGCACCTGATACCGCTACCGCTGCCGGCATTTGCACGCCACGGCATTGACCTGTATTTGAAGGACGAGTCCACCCACCCCACAGGCAGCCTCAAGCACCGCCTGGCTCGCTCGCTGTTTTTGTACAGCCTGTGCAACGGATGGGTGCGCGAAGGTTCGACCATTGTCGAAGCCTCCAGCGGCTCCACTGCTGTCAGCGAAGCCTACTTTGCAAGACTGCTGGGACTCCCCTTCATAGCGGTGATGACGCGCAACACATCGCCCGAAAAAGTTGCGCAGATCGCGTTCTATGGCGGCCGCTGCCACCTGGTGGACAAGCCAACCGAGGTTTACGCTCAGGCGCAGGAGTTGGCTAAACAGACTGGTGGCCATTACATGGATCAGTTCACCTATGCGGAGCGCGCAACCGACTGGCGCGGCAACAACAACATTGCGCAAAGCATGTTCAGCCAGATGGCGCGCGAGCGTCACCCCATTCCGCGCTGGGTGGTGGTGGGTGCAGGCACCGGCGGCACCAGTGCAACGGTGGGCCGGTTCATTCGCTACCAGCGCTACGCCACGCACGTGTGCGTGCCCGACCCCACGGGTTCGGTATTTGGGGAGTACCACCGCACGGGTGATGCATCCATCACGGGACAAGGCTCACGCATTGAGGGCATTGGTCGACCGCGCGTGGAAGCCAGCTTTATCAGAACGCTGGTTGATCGCATGCTGGAGGTTGCTGATGTGGATTCGGTGGCCGCGATGCGTGCGCTTTCCCAATTGCTGGGACGAAAAGTGGGGCCATCCACCGGAACCAACTTCATCGGCATGCTCACGCTGGCGCAAGAGATGCGGCAAGCGGGCGAGCAAGGCTCCATTCTGTCGCTGCTGTGTGATGCGGGTGAACGCTATTTGCCCAACTACCACTGCGCGAGCTGGGTGAGCGAGTCCTTGGGCGACTGCGCCCCATCGGAGCAATGGGTACAGCACGCAATGGCTGCCGGGCAGACGTGTTAAACCAACACACAACGGCGATTCACCGCCGTGCCCTTTTATCTGCAGGATTAGGAGCCGCGGCGGCACCCCGTTTAGGCGCTGCGCCTTTGTCACACAAAGCGTTGGTGTTTCCACGCGACGCCGGTGCGCACCCGGACTCTGCAATCGAATGGTGGTACGTAACCGGCTACGCAATGGACAACAGCGCTGATGTCGCATTTGGCTTTCAGGTCACGTTTTTTCGCAGCCGGGTTCCAAAAACACAAGGTATGCAATCGACCCTGGCTGCCAGGCAGCTTGTATTCGCACATGCCGCGTTGACGGATGTGAAGGGACGCAAGTTATGGCATGACCAGCGCATGGCCAGGTCATCCGGAGCAGAACCCGGACAAAACCCCAACGACAGCGCCTGGACTAGCACGAATGACACCAACATTCAGTTGCGGGATTGGTCACTGCTGCGCCAGGGGCCCGATTTACAAGCGCGAATCAAATCCAATGACTTTTCGATCGCAGTGACGCTGGCAACCAGTCAACCCGTTTTGTTGCAAGGTAAAAATGGCTTATCCCAAAAAGGGCCTGATTCTGCACAGGCGAGCCACTACTACAGTCTGCCCCATTTGCAGGTGCGTGGCGAGCTGATACTGCAGGGACAGCGCTACGCAGTAGGTGCCGGCAGCACCGCGTGGCTCGATCACGAATGGAGCCAGCAAATCATGCCGCCCCAGGCAGTGGGTTGGGATTGGATGGGTATCAACCTGTTTGATGGCGGCGCGCTTACTGCATTCCGTTTGCGGGACAAAGGCGGTAATGCGGTGTGGGACGGCGGTTCGTTCCGGGTGCAGGACAAGCTATTTATCTTTCAACCCGGCGAAGTGGTTTTCAAGCCGCAGCGCAGTTGGAAAAGCCCGCTGAGCCAAGCCAATTACCCGGTGGAATGGATCGTGCGCACACCAGCCGATTTTTACACCGTGCGCGCTCTGGTCGACAACCAGGAGATGGACAGTCGCACTTCCACCGGTGCCATTTACTGGGAGGGTTTGAGCGAAGTATGGGACAGCAACCAGCGCCTCGTTGGGCGTGGTTACCTTGAAATGACTGGGTACGCCAATCCTATGCGGTTGTAGCCGGCATCAGGCTGGTTGCGGTCAAAAGTCCATGACCATGGACAGATTGACGTGCCGACCGGGTTGGGTATACGCATCGGCTTGTGTGATGGCGTTGGCGGTCGTGAGGCCCTGCACATCAGACCATAACCAATACTTGACGTTGGTGGCATTCACAATTCCGGCGGTCAGGCGCAGGTCTTTACGAATGCGCCACTGACCCGTAATGTCCAGCGTAGTGGCCGCCGGGACACCGGTAAATTGGGTACTGCCCGCTTTTACACCCGACGTCGGGTCTACGTCTCCAGCATCCTTTGCCGCGTGGTATCGCATATCCGCACGCAACGACCAGGCAGCAGCTTCGTAGTGGAGTCCCAGCGTGGCCATGGCCGGGTCGATCGAGTTCAGAGGCAAACCAGTGCCATTGTCCTGCCCCCTGGTTTGACCATAAGCAAACGGTGTGCTGAACTTTCCATCACCGAAGGTACCCCAATCCATGCTGCCCTTGACCTCGAAACCCCAAATAGTGGCATTGTCCACATTGATGGTTTGAAAAACGTTGGGGTCGCTCACGGCATTGGTTCCGCCCAGGAATTTCTTGTCCACAATCAACTGCTTGAAATCGCCGGTAAACGCGGCTACATCCAGACTCAGACCCTGCAGTCTGCCGCGCAGTCCCAGCTCAATATTTTTGCTGGTTTCTGGCTTTAAATCGGGATTGGGTAACAGTCGCGCATTGACACCCGGTGACGGGTCGATGAAACCATTGAGTTGCGCCGCATTAGGGGCTCGAAATCCGCTGGCGTAATTGCCGTATGCACTCCACTGCGGGTTCACACGAAACAGTGCTCCCAGCTTGGGTGAGGTGTTTGCACCAGAAATGGAAACACCCGGCGTGGCAGCCGGCGGCGCATAGCCATCCTGACTGACAACGTCCACCGCGAAGCGCTCAATCCGCAGTCCGGGGGTAATGCTCCAGCGATCGCTTGCAAACACGCTTTGTGCGTACAGTCCCGCGTTGCTATCACTCGCATCAGGGAAATACTTTTTGGGAACATAGGCTCCCAACGGCGCAGGGTCAAATCCCCCAAACCAGCTCGTAACTGCTGTACTGGCCAGATCCAGGCCATAACTTAACTTTTGCGACCACTGGTCTGATATCACCAGGGACTTGCTCACCTGCACGCTGGCCTGCACTGCATGCTCGTTGTAGGAGGTATCGCGCACACGGACCCCGGCGTCGTTTCGCACAGTGCGGCCGTTTTCCTGTGCGTCGGAGTTTTGCAGGCTCACCAGCGTCTGCACCTGATCAGCCCACGGCGAGTCCAGAACATACCGTGCGTCCCAGGTCAGCCGGTCACGCCGCAAGTTGTCGCTATCGGTTTCACCGGCAACTAAAGCCTTGCTAGCGGTGGTCGTTGGGGTCGGCAACAACGCTGCACGACTGGACAGCAGTTCGGTATCCGAGCTCTTGCCAACATGCTCCAGTGTCAAAATATGCTTTTGTGTGCCATCAGGTCGAAGCACCAATTTGCCCAGCAATGAATTGCCTTGGTTAGTTTGGGGGTTGGGTCGGGTGCGGTTGACATTGGGTTCGTCATTGCTGCCCATATTGCTCAACGCACTGGCTTTGCGCGTTGTGCCAGTTAACAGCCACTGCACACCATCACTCACACGTCCGGCAACCGTAGCAGCAACATTGAAACCATCGTCATCGCCACTCCAACTGCTGGCAACACGTCCACCAAGTTGCTTGGCCTCAGGGCCAACTGTGGACAGAAAATCTATCGGCTCGAACGTGATGAAGTTGACCAAGCCTGCGAGCCCATCCGAACCGTACAAAACCGAACTAGGACCGCGTACCAACTCCACCCGCTTGATCAGGTCCAGCGACAAAGCATCGCGCCCAAAAGCGTTGTTGCCATTGACATAACTGCGGGGTGTACGAGTTCCGTCCACCAACATAAGCACCCTGTTACCCCCCAGGCCACGAATACTGAACCCGGAATTTCCATCACGCCCGGTCGGGTTGCTCGCGCCCGTCACCGTAAAGCGAGCAGGCGCATGTTTGACCGAGACGTTGGGTAGGTCTTTAACCAAGTCCTTGATGTCGCCCATTTGCTTGTTTTCAATGTCGCCATCAATCAACACGTCAATGGACATGGGCACGTCATCGCGCAGTTGCTCGTTGCGAGAACCGCTGACAACGACCGAGTTCAGATTGGTTGCAGCATTCTGGGCATATACCTGGCCCAGAGAAAGACAAACGAACGCAACCGCAGTAGCGACTGGATGCTTTTTAGGCGCTGAAATATTCTTGCTATTGGACATGTAAATGCAATTTGTTATCAGTTAACTGGCGCCATTATTCAGCAATAGCTTAAATGAAAGTGAACGATCTGGTTCAAAAATTGATTCAGGTTAAGGTTTCATTTAACCATTTGCAAGAACATCCATCCGTTCGCATTACACATGCTGAAGTCCGCTGCGAACGCACTCTGCCAAGCAGACTGTCAGGTCCGAGCCTTCGATCAACAAGGAACAATTTAATGAAAAATTTGAGACTAGCAAGTGTTGCCGCCGTACTACTTACCACTTGGGGGCTTTCTGCGTTTGCCCAAGACAGCGCGAACCAACCCACGCTAACTGCGTCTGAAAAAACAGCAGCAAAAAAAATCTACTTTGAGCGCTGCGCAGGTTGCCATGGCGTGTTGCGCAAGGGCGCGACCGGCAAGAATCTGGAACCCCATTGGAGCAAAAAAATGCCCGATGGCTCGACACAGGAAGGCGGCACGCTCAAACTGGGTCAAAACCGCCTGGAAAAAATCATCGGCTACGGTACCGAAGGTGGCATGGTGAACTTTGATGACATTCTCACCAAAGAAGAAATTACGCTGATGTCCAAGTACATTCAGACGACGCCTGACATTCCACCCGAGTACAGTTTCAAGGAAACAGTGGACTCTTGGAAGGTCATCGTAGCGGTCAAGGACCGACCGACCAAGCAGATGAACAGCTTCAATCTGAAGAACTTCTTCTCGGTCACTTTGCGTGACACAGGTGAAGTGGCGCTGATTGATGGCGACACCAAAGAAATTCGCAGCATTGTGAAGACCGGCTATGCCGTGCACATTTCGCGCTTGTCTGCATCAGGCCGTTACATCTACGTGATTGGCCGCGATGGTCGCTTGTCACTGATCGACCTGTGGATGGAAAAGCCAGCCGTGGTAGCTGAAGTCAAGATTGGCTTCGATGCGCGCTCAGTCGACACGTCCAAGTTCAAAGGTTTTGAAGACAAATACGTCGTGGCCGGCTCTTACTGGCCGCCACAATACGTGATCATGGACGGTGACACGTTGCAACCACGCAAGGTCGTCTCTACCCGCGGCATGACCGTGGATGGTGAATACCACCCTGAGCCGCGCGTTGCCTCCATCGTGGCTTCGTTTATCAAGCCAGAGTGGGTTATCAATATCAAGGAAACCGGTCAGATTTTGCTGGTCGACTATTCCGACATTGAAAACTTGAAGACAACTACTATCGGCTCCGCCAAGTTCCTGCACGACGGCGGTTGGGATGCTTCCAAACGGTACTTCCTGGTGGCTGCCAATGCGTCCAACAAGGTTGCAGCAGTAGATACCAAAACCGGAAAGCTCGCTGCGCTGATCGATGTGGCCAAGCTGCCACACCCTGGCCGTGGCGCCAACTTTGTTCACCCCCAATTTGGCCCCGTCTGGGCGACAGGACACCTCGGTGCCGATGTCGTGACACTGATCTCCACGCCTTCGGATGATCCAAAGTATGCCCAGTACAAGCAGAACAACTGGAAAGTCGTTCAGCAAATGAAGCACGTTCCCGGCAACCTGTTTGTCAAGACCCATCCGATTTCCAAGAACTTCTGGGCTGACTCTCCTCAAAATCCTGAAAAAGATATTGCTGAGTCGGTAACCGTTTGGGACATGGCTGACTTGTCCAAGCCCAAGAAGATCATCAACGTAGCCAAGGATTCTGGCTTGCCAGCATCGAAAGCTGTCAAACGCGCCGTGCATCCTGAATACAGTGCTGATGGCAAGGAAGTCTGGATATCGCTGTGGGGCGGCAAGGCTGACCAGTCCGCCATTGTGGTTTACGACGATGCAACTTTGACCCTGAAAAAAGTGATTACCGATCCGAAGATGATTACCCCAACAGGCAAGTTCAACGTCTACAACACACAGCACGATATCTATTGATCACCTGATTAGCAGATTGACTGAAATTATCAGCCCCACGAAAACGTCCACACTCAGGCGGCATTCGTGGGGCTGATTTGCATCGAAATATAAACAACAACGGAATTTTCAAACGTGAACCCTACTGACCCATCCCGCTCACCACCGGCACTCGCACGCCTGTGGCAGACTCTGCGCAATCCAAGCAAGTATTCTTTGCTTGTCTTGTTGGTAGTTGGCTTTGTGGCTGGTATTGTGTTCTGGGGTGGCTTCCACGCAGCACTTGAGGCGACAAACAACGAAACTTTCTGCATCAGTTGCCACGAAATGCGTGACAACGTGTACGCAGAGTACAAAGAAACTATTCACTACACCAACCGCACTGGTGTACGCGCAACCTGCCCTGATTGCCATGTCCCCAAGGAATGGGGGCCCAAGATGATTCGAAAGATCCAAGCTTCCAATGAAGTATTGGGCAAGATTTTGGGAACGATTGACACTCGGGAAAAGTTTGAGGCCAAGCGCTTGACCCTTGCACGGCATGAGTGGGCGCGCATGAAGGCCAACAAGTCCCTTGAATGCCGCAACTGCCATACCCTTTCATCGATGAACAGTGAAATTCAAAAGCCCCGCGCTCAGAAATCCCACGAAATGGCTGCGAAAAACGGTGATACGTGCATCGACTGTCACAAAGGCATTGCGCACCACAAGCCAAAGGGCATGACCGAAGCCGATGAGTAAACCTGTCAGCACGAGAAGCATATTCAATCAGTACTAGGAGAGATTTATGAAACCACAACACTTCCCACGCATTGGACTGGCTATTGCGCTGGCTCTGTCAGCTGCAGGCGTCAGCGCCGCAGCCCCTGACTGGAGCAAGACTCCGAGCAAGAAAATTACCGTGTTCTATCCTGGGGTATCTCCCATCGAATGGATCACAACCGGATCAGAGCACGGCGGTGCACGTGCCCTGAAGAAGGGTGAGACATGTGCGAGTTGCCATGATGCCGAGGCGGCCGATATGGGCAAAAAAATGGCGACAGGACAAAAACTGGAACCTACCGTCATCAAGGGCAAGGCGGGGTCAATCCCGGTGATGGTTCAGGCTGCAAACGATGGCGCAAACCTGTACCTTCGTTTCACCTGGAAACAGCCTGCCGGTGGCGCAGACAAGATGGACAAAGAAAATGCCGTGAAACTGGCTTTCATGCTGGAAGACAACAAGGTCGACCGCGCCAACTTGTCGGGATGCTGGGAAACTTGTCACGTTGATGCGCGCACCATGCCAGAAGGCAAGGACGACAAAAAGACCAAATATGTGACCGGCGGCAGCCTGGCGTCTGGCAAGTTTTACGACCTGCTGCAGTGGACTTCGAAAGGTACAAAACATGACGGTTATGTGGCCGACAAACGTGTTATGGATGGCGGCAAGGCATTGATTGACGCCAAAGGCGAGCAGAAAAATGGCGAGTGGGTTGTGACATTTACTCGTAAATTGACCGGCGGTGAAGGCGACGTCACGCTGATTGCGGGCAAGACCTACAACTTTGGATTCGCTATTCATGATGACTACACCCATGGACGCTTTCACCAGGTTTCTTTGGGGTACACCTTGGGCATAGACGCAAAGGCTGATATCAACGCGACCAAGCAATAATTTCTGTAGATGCAGGCGGGGTGGCAGGTGCGCCCCGCACCGGAGATGACCAACACATTGTTCGTTTCCAAATAAGCGAGAGTCCCCATGAACGTATCAAGCCTCATTGTTAATGCACAAGAAGGCCAGGCGCACGCTGTGCAGGCACTTTTGACACAGCAAGCGGGGGTTGAAATCCATGCTGCATCGCCCGAGGGCAAGCTCATTGTCACG
The DNA here is from genome assembly GCA_037143475.1 of Burkholderiales bacterium. GTDB lineage: Bacteria > Pseudomonadota > Gammaproteobacteria > Burkholderiales > Burkholderiaceae_C > Allorhodoferax. The sequence continues at coordinate 25,447 of JBAWYQ010000004.1, forward strand.
ATAGAAACCGATTCCGACCGGGAGACTATCGCCGCTTACGAGCGCATATCAAAGACCGACGGCGTGCTGTCCGCTGCCATGGTCTACCACCAAATCGAATCTGAACCTGACCAGGAGATATGAAATGACACAGACACGACGTGAGTTCATCAAAATCCATGCCGCAACCGCTGCGGCGACCACGGCAGGAATGACACTTCCTGGCGCAGTAGCGAATGCGGCCACTGACGAGGGAATTCGATGGGACAAAGGAGTTTGCCGTTACTGCGGAACAGGCTGCGGCGTGTTGGTCGGTGTCAAGGAAGGGCGCATTGTTGCTACGCAGGGGGACCCTGATGCCCCGGTGAACAAGGGCATCAACTGCGTAAAGGGCTATTTCCTGTCCAAGATCCAGTACGGGAATGACCGTTTGACACGGCCCCTGTTGCGCATGAAGGATGGTAAGTTTGACAAGAATGGTGAATTCGCGCCAATTAGCTGGAAGCAGGCCTTTGACATCATGGAAGAGAAGGCCAAGGCTACGCTCAGAGCCAAGGGACCTACAGCGATCGGCATGTTTGGCTCGGGCCAATGGACAATCTGGGAAGGCTATGCGGCCAACAAACTATTCAAGGCAGGTTTTCGCTCGAACAACCTTGACCCAAATGCCCGCCACTGCATGGCGTCTGCGGTGTTTGGATTCATTCGCACTTTTGGCTCCGATGAGCCAATGGGCTGTTACGACGATATAGAGCACGCCGACACATTTGTGTTGTGGGGCTCCAATATGGCGGAAATGCACCCCATTCTGTGGTCGCGCATGACGGACCGTCGCCTGACCGCCAAGCATGTGAAGATCAAAGTGCTGTCAACGTTCTCGCACCGCTCTACCGAGCTGTCGGACTCTGAAATGATCTTCAAGCCGCAGTCCGATCTTGCGATCATGAACTACATCTGCAACTACATCATTCAGAGTGGCGCCGTGAACGAAGACTTCGTCAAGAAGCACGTCAACTTCGCCGAAGGTGTGACCGACATTGGATATGGCTTACGTCCCAACCATCCGTTGGAACAGACCGCGATGAACAATGGCTACCCTGGCGCAGACGGAAAGCCACGTGGCAATCCAATGGATGCCAAGCCCATCAATTTCGACCAATTCAAGGCGTTCGTGGCCGAGTACACGCTGGAAAAGGCGCATGAGATCTCGGGTGTTGCCAAAGAAAAACTGCTGGACTTGGCAAAGACATACGCCGACCCGAAAACCAAAGTGACTTCGTTCTGGACCATGGGGTTCAACCAGCACACCCGTGGCACTTGGGCCAACAACATGATCTACAACGTCCACCTCCTAGTGGGCAAGATCTCGGAGCCAGGCAACAGCCCTTTCTCCCTTACCGGCCAACCATCGGCTTGCGGAACTGCACGCGAAACTGGAACTTTCGCACACCGCTTACCTGCCGATATGCTGGTTGCCAACCCGGCGCACCGGGAGGCTGCGGAAAAGATATGGAAGGTTCCTGCCGGGACGATTCAGGCGGCACCAGGGTTACACGCGGTAGCGCAGAGCCGCGCATTGAAAGACGGCAAGCTCAATTTCTACTGGTCCTCGACCAACAACAACATGCAGGCCGGGCCAAACATCAACGGGGAGATATACCCCGGTTGGCGCAACCCTGAAAATTTCGTTGTGGTTTCAGACTGCTACCCCACAGTGTCGGCGGTCAGCGCCGACTTGATTCTTCCATCAGCCATGTGGATGGAAAAAGAAGGAGCCTTCGGAAACGCTGAGAGACGCAGCCAGTTCTGGAGGCAGCAGGTAAAAGCCCCCGGCGAAGCTCGCAGCGACTTGTGGCAATACATTGAGTTTTCCAAGCGTTTCAAGACTGAGGAAGTCTGGACTGCAGAGATTCTTGACAAGAACCCCCAATACAAGGGAAAGACCCTGTATGACGTGCTCTACGCTAATGGCGAAGTTGACAAGTTTGGCAAGCCTGAAGCGGCGCGCGTCAATGCGCACGCATGGGCCAACTACACCAACGACGAAACGGATGCCTTTGGCTACTACGTTCAGAAGGGCCTGTTTGAAGAATACCGCCGATTCGGCGTCGGCAAAGGCAAGGACCTTGGCGAATTCGATATCTACCACAAGGCCAGGGGACTGCGTTGGCCCGTCGTAGATGGCAAGGAAACTTTGTGGCGTTACCGGGAGGGCTTTGATTCCTACATCAAGAAGGGTGAAACGCTTAAGTTCTATGGAAAGCCCGATGGAAAAGCGGTCATTTTCGCCCTCCCCTACCAACCTGCCGCCGAGATGCCCGACAAGGAATACGATCTGTGGCTCTGCACGGGACGCGTGCTGGAACACTGGCATACGGGTTCCATGACAAGGCGTGTACCCGAGCTGTACCGCGCTATGCCCGACGCCTGGATTTATATGCACCCCGATGATGCAAAGAGCCGCGGACTGCAACGTGGTGACACTGTCAAGGTCGTGTCACGTCGGGGGGAAATTACGACCAAAGTCGAAACCCGTGGCCGTAACAAACCGCCATCGGGGCTCGTTTTTGTACCGTTTTTTGATGAGAACCGACTGGTCAACAAGCTCACACTCGATGCGACTTGCCCTATCTCGAAGGAAACTGACTTCAAGAAGTGTGCCTGCAAGGTCATCAAAGTCTGATTGACATCACGCACCGGGACGGGGCGTGGCGTGCCACTCCAGTTCTGGCGCCCGACACCACCATGATTACCCCTTCAAGATCTGACAGTGCCGAGCGCCGCGCGTTCGTGCTGAACGCAGCACGCATGGGTTGTGGCGTCGGCATGTTGGGACTCGGATTGGGATTGGCAGTCACCCAGGCCAAAGCTTTGCCAGCTCAAGCATTGCGACCGCCCGGAGCGGGGTCTGAAAACGGATTCCTTAGCGCCTGTGTTCGCTGTGGACTGTGTGTACGCGATTGTCCGCCTGGCATTCTTCATCTTGCCGCGCCTGGACAACCAGTCACCACCGGGACTCCTTTCTACATATCCCGCATTGGTGCCTGCGAGATGTGTGAAAACGTTCCGTGTGTCAAGGCATGCCCAACCGGTGCGCTCGACCACGGTCTGACAGACATCAAGCAAGCCCGCATGGGTTTGGCTGTACTGGTTGACAAGGAAACTTGCCTCAACTTTCAGGGCCTGCGGTGCGATGTGTGCTACCGCGTATGCCCATTGATCGACAAAGCCATCACCTTGGAATTGCGTCACAACGAACGAACCGATCGTCACACGATTTTCGAGCCTGTGGTGCATTCGGACACCTGTACCGGATGTGGCAAATGCGAGCAGGCCTGTGTGTTGAAGACCGCTGCGATCAAGGTGTACCCCATTGATCTAGCCAAGGGGGAAATGGGTGAGCACTATCGTCTGGGTTGGGTCGAGCAAAAGAAGAATGGCGGTCATTCACTAATTGAGGGTCAAGGCAACCTGGATCTTCCAGACCGTCTGCCGGACAGTTTGCGCTTGCCGGGGCACTTTGACCCAGGCAGCCAGTCGCCACGGTCCATCAGACAGCCCGACACTCAGGAGACACCGCGATGAGTCTTCTGCATAACACCACGATAGGCAAAGACGCATTGGACGCCAAAGGCTGGTGGAAGTCGCGCCAATGGTTGGTCTTGCGAAGGGTCTCCCAACTGGGCCTGCTTGTGCTTTTTCTGATCGGCCCATGGGCAGGAATATGGATTGTGAAGGGGAGCTTGAGCTCCAGTCTGACATTGAACATCTTGCCGCTCACTGACCCGTACGTGCTATTGCAGTCACTGGCGGCAGGACACTGGCCCCAAGCAACTGCACTGATTGGTGCAACTGTCGTACTGACTTTATACGCCGTGATAGGAGGTCGAACCTATTGCTCGTGGGTTTGCCCCATTAACCCGATCACTGATCTGGCAGCGTGGCTACGCCTGCGCTTGGGAATCCGAGGCGGAGCCCATTTGTCGCGCGATGCCCGATATTGGATTCTGGCGATGACACTAGTGGTCAGTGCTGTAACAGGTACCGTGGCTTGGGAATGGATCAATCCGGTGACGATGATGCATCGTGGCTTGCTATTTGGCGGTGGGCTGGTTTGGGCCGTGGTGCTAATCGTTTTTCTATTTGATCTTTTTGTCATGCAACGTGGCTGGTGCGGGCGCATCTGCCCTGTCGGAGCGGCTTACGGTTTGATTGGTTTCAAAAGCATTGTGCGGATTTCCGCTAAAAATCGCTCTGCGTGCAACGATTGCGCTGACTGCTATGCGGTTTGCCCCGAGCCACTCATTCTGAAAGCTCCGCTCAAGGGGGGCCCTATGAGAACTAGCCCAATTGTTCTTTCGCCCAACTGCACCAATTGTGGGCGATGCATTGACGTCTGCTCCAAAGATGTTTTCTTCTTTTCGACACGTCTTAGCAAATCATCCAACACCGAGCAAAACACTGCTTCCGGGCAGTCACAACCATCCGTTTAACGAGGAGTAATCAATCATGATGAGCAAACACTTTCGACTCACCCTGGCCACCCTTGCCGCTGTTGTATTAAGCGTCGGTTGCGCTGTTTCCCAGGACCAAATTGCGTATGAAAAGGTCAGTTCCATGCGCGGCACCGATGTCAGCGTTGCGGACGCACCCTTTGACGCCAAGACCTACCAAGGGAAAAAACCGGGGCAACAACAACTGGTTGTTCGAACCTTTAACGGTCAACCACCCGTCATACCCCACACGTTGGACAACTTTGATGAAATCACCTTGGAAGACAATCAATGCATCGAATGCCACGGGCTAGCCAAATTCAAAGAAAAAGGGGCGCCAAAAATGGCAGATAGCCACTTTGTAGACCAAAAAGTGTCTATGACACGCTGGCAATGCAACACTTGCCATGTTCCGCAAGTAGATGCTACGCCACTGGTGAAACAGAACTTCGTCGGAAGCGCGGTTCCCAAACTATAGCGAATGGGGATTGCCGAATCTACTGGACGCCGTAGCGCAACAGGCGCTGGGCGTCAATGATTCGGATATCGCGTTTGTCGATTTCGATGAGGTTTTCTTCCTCCAATTCACGCAAAACTTTGGAAAAATATTCTGGCGTAAGGGACAAACGTGAAGCGATTGTCGCTTTGGTAACCGGGAGCGACACGGTAATAACCTCATTTGTTGCGCAATCGCGGATCTCGTTTTCACGCAAAAGATAGCCGATAACGCGCTGCATACCACTGTGCAAGGCGCCCGACTCAATGTCATGAACCAGGCCGTGCAAACGACGTGAAATACCTGCAAGCATCTTCATTGAAAACCGCGGGTCTCGTTCAATCTCAGCAAGAATTGCATGTTTACTGACGGTCAGCAGGAGTGTGCTGGATAAAGCCTCCGCGTTCAAAATATATGATTTGCCAGTGAACATAAGCGCTTCGGCAAAACTCTGACCTGGGCCAACGAGCTCGATCACTTTTTCATGCCCTGCGGGAGAAATGGCAAATAATTTCACCTGCCCGGAAATGACTACATGAAACTCTTCACAGGGTTCCCCAAATCGGAAAATTGTGTCTGAACGGGCCAATCTACGAACTTGGCAGCCCTGCGCAGCCCGACTCAATTCAAGTGGCGAAAGGTCACCAAACAGCGGGAGAACTGCCAGGAAACGCGGTATGTTGAACTCATCGACGTCCATGCGATTTTCTCTGTATAGGCCATGCTTGGGAATCCCATTGTAAATGGGCGAAAACCTGGCGATTTCACCCCAACGTCAAAAACAAAAAACCCGCATAACGCGGGTTTTTTGTTCCGACTCAACTTACTTGAGCGACAGAACCCAGGCGACTAGCTTCTTGCTTTCAGCTTCATTCACTTGTGCGTTGGCAGGCATTGGCACAGGGCCCCACACGCCGGCACCGCCCTTGATCACTTTAGCTGCGAGCATATCGGCAGCTTTGGCATCGCCAGCATACTTTTTGGCAACATCTTTGTAGGCAGGGCCCACAACTTTTTTATCTACTGCGTGGCACGCCATGCAATTCTTAGCCTTTGCAAGCGCCTCATCGGCAAATGCCGGACTGATCACTGCGAAAGTGGCCGCAACTGACATAACAGCCAAAATAGTACGTTTCATTTCTTATCCTTTGGGTTTGATTGTGGGGAGCTCTTGCGGATGAGCCGCAATCCTTGAACGGGACTAAGGTATCGGTGGTTGACCACTCCGCCAGCAGAGAATAGCAGATCACACAAAAAATTGATTTGATCTATATTAGGTTGCCGCTTCTTTGTAGCAGGGGCTTCAAATCATCCACTCCCAATGCGAACTTTTGCTAACACCGTTTACCTTCAAACATCACCGCATGACCACTGAACGCCTGAAATCAGAAAGCCCGAAATCCTTATCCGGTTTATTGCCATTCTTGCGACCCTATCGTATTCGAATAGTACTGGCATTCGTTTTTTTGGTCATGGCTGCCGTTGCGACATTGGCCTTTCCACTGGCCTTGCGCAGCCTGATCGATAGCGGTCTGACAAGGGGGGACAAGGGTGAGCAGTTGATGGCCATGCGAGAGCACTTTGGCGCATTGTTCGGAGTCGCTGTCGCGCTGGGAATGTTTTCCGCCGCCCGTTTCTACATGGTGAGCTGGTTGGGGGAGCGAGTGACAGCTGACTTGCGAAATGCGGTTTATAGCCACGTCTTACGCCAAAGTCCGGAATTCTTTGAAACCACGCAGACGGGGGAAGTACTGTCACGGTTGACTGCCGACACCACTCTGGTGCAAACCGTTGTGGGCTCATCGTTGAGCATGGGGCTGCGAAACTTGGTCATGGGGGTGGGAGCACTCAGCGTGTTGATCTGGACAAACCCCTATGTCATGTTTCAAGTCCTAGGTATATTGATTTTGATAGTGCTACCAAGTTTGTGGTTTGGTCGACGGGTACGCAAGCTTTCACGCGCAAGTCAAGACAGGATTGCTGACTCCAGCTCAATTGCGGCTGAAGTTCTTAACGCCATTCCAGTCGTTCAAAGCTACACGGCCGAGGAGCGTGAAACGACACGTTTTGCCAACTCCACCAGCAACGCCTTTGACACTGCAGTTCGCCGCGCGAAGGCCAGATCAGGACTTGTGGCATTCATCATTATCGCCACGTCGGCAGCTCTCCTGTGGGGGCTCTACCAGGGAACGCAAGCCGTCGTCGCCGGACGCATATCGGCCGGACACCTAGGGCAAACTGTGGTTTACGTCATCATTCTTGCGAGCGCGTTTGCTATTCTTGGAGAGGTCTATGGCGACCTGCTGCGCGCTGCCGGTGCCACGGAGCGCCTGATGGAACTACTGCAAACAATATCTCCAATTTCCTCCCCACAAAAACCTGTTCCAGCCCCCGTCCCTATTGCGGGAAGCGCTATCAAATTTGAATCAATTCAATTTAACTACCCATCGCGTCCACTACAAGCTGCACTCGCAAACTTTTCTCTAACAGTGCACCCTGGGCAGACTGTGGCCATCGTCGGGCCTAGCGGCGCAGGAAAAAGTACCGTTTTTCAGCTCTTGCTCCGATATTACGACCCGATAGGCGGTCGCATCCTGATTGACGGTGTCATCTCCCGGGATATGTCTTTGAACTCCTTACGGCATCGCATTGGCATCGTTCCGCAGGACGCCGTCATTTTCTCAAGCAGTGCAATAGAGAACATTCGTTATGGCAATCCAGATGCGACGGACGCGCAAGTGGAGACTGCTGCAAAGGCGGCTTTCGCGCATGAATTCATATCGGCACTCCCGGATGGATACGATACTTTTCTAGGCGAGCGGGGTTTGCGGCTATCAGGCGGGCAACGTCAACGCATCGCCATAGCACGAGCCATACTGAAAAACCCTCCACTATTGCTCCTGGATGAGGCTACAAGCGCTCTGGACGCCGAAAGCGAACGAATGGTCCAAGCCGCTCTTGAATCTGCCATGCAGGACCGCACAACCCTGGTGATTGCGCATCGACTGGCAACGGTACAGAAGGCGGACAAGATTGTGGTCTTGGATCACGGGAAACTGGTTGAGCAAGGAACCCATGCAGAGTTGGTCGCTAAAGGCGGCGTATACGCTGGCTTGGCGGCATTGCAGTTCAACGCATAGTCAAAATGTAACTTTGAGTTGTAAACGACAGCCGCAAATTGTAAAATCCATTCAGCCTACAAGAGGGGATTCACAATGAGCGTCAGTTCAGTCAACAAGCCCGCAGTCCAACCAAGCGAGGCAGCCAAGCGACCTGCCGCGCAGCGTCAATCGCAAGAGGCTGTGATTAAGCAAAGAGCAGCTGAAACTCCTCCAAAAACACAAGAATCCAAGCCTAAACCAGTGGTCAATGCCCAAGGTCAAGTGACAGGGCGTCACCTGAATGTTTCTGCCTGACGCTTATTCCGACGCGTTAGTATTTCCATGGTAGCGATTACCGCCACAAACAGCGCTACGCCCAGTATTCAAGCAGTGGCAATGGGGAAAGCGCGGCTTGAGCAGGCCCAGCGTGTGGCTGAACAAGCTGAGACTACTGCAAAGGATTTGCGCGCACAAGCGGACTCTGCCGAGCAGCAAGCCCAGCAAAGCCAAGAAAATGTCCGAAAAATCTCTTCTGATATTCAGCACGAAGAAGCGACGTATGCGCGACCACGAGAAAGCACTTTGACCGAAGTGCCTGTAAAGGTTCAAAAGCTTATTGAACAGATGTACAACGCAACCAGCGACAAGCGAACACAGAGTGGAAACCCACTCAAGACCCATTCGAACTCACCTCCAGTTGTAAATGGTCAGGGCCAGAGGACGGGACGTATCCTCAATGTCAGTTCTTGATAAGTGCTGCCACAGAGACTGATTGCCAGTCCGGTGACCATGAACCGGCCAGCATGTTTTGCAGCCACCAAACTCCGCAGATTGTTTTTGCATCAGTGATTGTGCCGTCGAAACACCATTTCAATAGTTCTTTAGGTGTAGCAGTCAACACATCAAGAAATTCGCCACTGTCCAAGTGACGGTCACCCAGCACTAAATGTCGCGCAAACCATATCTCGATAAACTCGGTTGAGTAAGCGATGACAGGATGAATTACACCAGCATGCGCCCACTCCTTTGCCGAATATCCGGTCTCCTCTTGAAGTTCGCGCTGCGCGCAATGAAAACGCCCTTCTCCGGCGCCTAGCTTACCTGCGGGGAACTCAAGCATCGTCCGCCCCATTGGGTAACGATACTGCCGCTCCAAAACTAGACGCGTTTCACCATGCTCATCCTGGAATATTGGAACCACCATAACGGCGCCTGGATGTACGACGTACTCCCTGGTGGCCGAAGTTCCATCTGGCAATTCAACGGTATCTTGGAACGCCGTCAAGAAATTGCCCGTAAAGACTTCCACGCTACGTTGCTTGACCTCAAGTAAATGTCGATCAATCCTTTCCGTAGATTTCGTCATTCCAAAGCGTGAGATGCAATCAAAGTCTAAAAGCTGATACGGTCAAAGACTACCAGCGGCGACCGATAACTTCAGGTACCGAGCATCTGCCTAACGGCTGAGCCACAGAGGGACAACAAACCGCCCGGAAATAGTCCCAAAACAAGAACCAAAGCGCCGTTGACACAAAGTACAACACGAACATCGAGCGGTGCAACAACGCTGCTAGCCGTGATTGGCACGTCAAAGTACATGACCTTAATGACTCGCAAATAGTAGAACGCGCCAATCAGTGACATCAGAACTGCAAACACTGCAATTCCCAGCTGAAAGCCCTGTCCAGATGCAACAAGTGCCTGCAAGACCGCAAACTTGGCATAAAAACCAACCATTGGCGGAATTCCAGCCAAAGACAAAAGACATACCGCCATCACCCCAGCGTACAACGGGCTGCGTTGATTCAAGCCGGCCAAATCGGCAATTTCTTCACTCTCAAAACCTTCCTGAGAGAGCAATAGCAATACACCAAAACTAGCCAAGGTTGTTAGAACATACGTGATTACGTAGAACATGGCTGAGCTATAAGCATTGGCAGTCAGCGTTAACGCATCACCGTTCACCACACCAGAAGTAATGCCAAGCAAAACAAAACCCATCTGCGAAATCGTGGAGAACGCCAACATCCGCTTCACGTTTGTTTGTGCAATTGCAGCCAAATTGCCAACTAGCAGCGAGCCTACAGCAAGCACTAAAAGCATTTGCTGCCAATCCACTGCCAAGGGCAACATACCTTCCACCAGCAAGCGCATGGTCATCGCGAAGGCAGCCAGCTTTGGCGCGCCGCCGATCATCAACGTAACAGCAGTGGGAGCGCCCTGATAGACATCAGGAATCCACATGTGAAAAGGCACAGCACCGAGCTTAAATGCCAAACCCGAGACAATAAATACCAAACCGAACACGAGCACTTGATGACGAATCTGCCCTGATGAAATAGCCTTAAATATGGCAGTGATATCAAGAGAACCGGTCGCACCGTACAACATGGACATTCCGTAAAGCAAGAACCCGGATGCCATTGCACCGAGTACAAAATACTTCATTGCCGCCTCGGTTGCAGTAGCGTTATCGCGCCGCAACGCAACCAATGCATAACTGGAAAGCGTGAGCAACTCCAACCCCATATAGATCACAAGCAAGTTATTGCCAGAAATCATGACGGACATACCCAGCAGAGCAAAGATACTCAGAGTAAACAACTCACCGCCGCGCAACATATCTCGATGACCGGCATAGGAGCGACCATAAACCAAGGTCACCATAACGGATATCGTGGCAAAGCACTTGAGCCAACTACCCATCGCGTCGCTCACAACCATGTTCCCAAACCCGTAAATGGTGGTGCCACTCAGCGCAAGATCTGCCTGCATGTAAGCAACAATCGCCAAGGTCAAAAGAGTCATCAAGTACGTAATGCCTCGCATCAGACTCTTCACACCCAAGTCCAATAAGGCGATGACACAGGCCATCACCAACAGGACCATATCAGGGTAAGCCGCGATCCAACTGAGTTTGTCAATCATCTTTCGTCTCTCAATTCAGTTTGATCAGTTCAATTTGGAAACCGCAACGTGCTTAAGCAGTTGAGCAACCGAAACATCCATAACATCCGTAAATGGTTTTGGGTATACCCCCATCCATAAAACGGCCGCAGCAAGCAAGGCAAGCATTAAGAATTCCCGAGAATTGATGTCCACCAAATCTCTGACGTGATCGTTAGCGACAGGACCAAGGTAGACGCGTTTAAACATCCACAACGTATATGCAGCACCAAAAATCAAGGCGCTGGCAGCGGCAAATCCAACCCAGAAATTAAATTTGACAGCGGCCAGAATCACCATCCACTCCCCTACAAAACCAGCAGTGCCTGGCAAACCACAGTTCGCCATGGCAAAAAACAGCGCGAACGCGGCGAACTTGGGCATGGTATTAACAACACCACCATAGCTGGCAATTTCACGCGAATGCATGCGGTCGTACAGAACGCCGATCGAAAGGAACATTGCTCCGGATACAAAACCGTGAGCAATCATTTGCACCAAACCGCCGGAAACACCAAGATCTAGGAAAATGAAGAATCCCAGCGTCACAAATCCCATATGCGCCACTGAAGAATAGGCAACAAGCTTTTTCATATCCTGCTGCACCATAGCAACCAAGCCGACATAGATCACCGCAATCAAGGACAATGCAATCATCAGCCAAGCCCATTCATGGGCAGCGTCCGGTGCAATCGGCAACGAAAACCTCAAAAACCCATAAGCCCCTAACTTCAGCATGATGGCTGCCAAAACAGCCGACCCACCAGTAGGTGCTTCCACGTGAACATCCGGCAACCATGTGTGAACAGGCCACATCGGGACCTTAACCGCAAACGCAGCAAAAAAGGCAAAGAACAGCAATGTTTGCGTCGTGCTATCCAGTCTCATTGAATGCCACGCAGTCAAATCAAAACTGCCGCCAGACTTGGTATAAAGATAAATCAGTGCAACAAGCATGAGCAAAGAGCCCATCAATGTATACAGAAAGAATTTGAATGCGGCGTAGATCTTATTGGGTCCGCCCCAAATACCGATAATCAAATACATCGGAATTAAGGTGGCCTCAAAAAATACATAAAACAACAGGCCATCAAGCGTGCAAAAAACACCAATCATCAATCCGCTAAGGATCATGAAGGCACCCATGTACTGATTGACGCGGCGTGTAATGGATTCCCAGCTGGCAATGATTACAACCACATTAATAAAGGCAGTCAGCAACACAAACCACAGGGAGATACCATCCACTCCCAGATGATATTTCACGTTGAACCGATCGATCCATGTCGAATTTTCGACAAACTGCATTGCTGCAGTTGTTATATCAAAATGGAAATATACCGGCAACGTTACAAAGAAACTTACCAATGCACCAATAAGTGCCACCCAGCGGACCATTTGGGCTTGCTCATCACGACCCAGCGCCAGTAAAACAACGCCGAACGCAATTGGCGTCCAAATAGCAAGGCTCAACAATCCCATTTTATTTTTCTCCTACTTGAGCCATACAAAATATGTCATGAGTACAAAAATACCCAAGATCATTACCAACGCATAGTGGTAGAGGAAGCCAGTCTGCACTTTGCGAACGGCTCCAGAAACCCAGCCTACGAATTTCCATGACCCATTCACCAAGGCACCGTCAATGATGGCTTGGTCCCCGCCCTTCCACAAGCCAGTCCCTAAAGCACGTGCTCCACGAGCCAGAACATTTTCATTGAACCAATCAAGGTAATACTTGTTCTCGAGCAAATTGAAGATCGGCAGGGCGGCACGCTTGATGGCAGCAGGCAAAGCCGGGTTAATCATATACATATAATATGAGCTCGCCACACCGGCAATGGCCAACCAAAGCGGAGGCGTACTGACGGAGTGCAGCGCCATGGCAGCTGAACCGTGGAACATTTCATGCAGTTCAGTCATTGCGCCATGTCTGGTGGCATCAACGAATATAGCGCCATCAAAGAAACCACCGAACAGCATTGGGCCAATGGTGACATAACCAATCAGCACCGACGGAATAGCCAACATTACCAGAGGTACCCAAACCACCCATGGAGACTCGTGCGGTACGTTGGCATGACCATGATCGCCATGCCCATGGGCATCATGATGCACATCGGGGTTCTGGTCGAAGCGCTCTTTTCCGTGAAACACCAGAAAGTACATACGGAAAGAATAGAAGGCTGTAACAAATACGCCTGCCAACACTGCAAATTTCGCAAAACCCGCGCCAGGTATGTGACTCTCCATTACCGCTTCGATAATGCTGTCCTTGGAATAAAAGCCAGCGAAGAAAGGCGTTCCAATGAGCGCGAGGGATCCCAACAACGACGTAATCCAGGTAATTGGCATGTACTTGCGTAACCCCCCCATCCACCGAATATCCTGATTGTGATGGACACCCATGATGACTGAACCCGCTGCAAGAAACAGCAATGCTTTGAAAAAAGCATGCGTCATCAGGTGGAAAACGGCAACCGAATATGCAGAAGCCCCCAGAGCGACCGTCATATAACCCAATTGCGACAATGTCGAGTAAGCCACGACGCGCTTAATATCGTTTTGAATAATACCCAAAAATCCCATGAAAAGCGCGGTGATTGAGCCAATAACCATGATGAAGCTCAAAGCAGTATCGCTGAGCTCAAACAATGGTGACATTCGCGCAACCATAAAAATACCAGCCGTCACCATGGTGGCAGCGTGAATCAGAGCAGAAATGGGGGTCGGGCCTTCCATTGAGTCTGGCAACCACACATGTAAAGGAAATTGAGCAGACTTTCCCATGGCTCCGATGAACAGACAGATGCAAATTACGGTTATCAGCATCCAATCCGTACCCGGAAGAACAAGTGCAGCCAACTCAGCAGACTTGCCAAATGCCTCGACATAATTCAGAGTACCAGCAAAAGAGGCAATCAAACCAATACCAAGTATGAATCCGAAGTCTCCCACGCGATTAACCAAAAAGGCCTTCATATTGGCAAAAATCGCTGTCGGCTTATTAAACCAGAATCCAATTAACAAATAGGAAACCAACCCAACAGCTTCCCATCCAAAAAACAACTGCAGCATGTTATTGCTCATTACAAGCATCAACATCGAAAACGTAAACAAAGAAATATAGGAGAAGAATCGGTTGTATCCCTCATCTTCCTGCATATAGCCGATGGTATATAAATGAACCATTAGAGAGACGAAGGTGACAACGCACATCATCATTGCTGTTAAGCCGTCAACTAGAAACCCAATCTCCATTTTGAGATCGCCAACAACCATCCATGTATAGAGCGTTTCGTTGAAACGCGCACCATCTACTGCAACCGACATCAATGTCATTACTGACACAATAAACGCTATCAACACTCCCGCAATAGTCAGCGAGTGACTCGCACTACGGCCAATTACATTACCACCGAACTTTGTGCCCAATACGCCCGCCAATACGGCGCCCATTAATGGGGCAAGTGGTACCACCAACAAACTCGAAACTGAAAGGGTTTGACTCATATACTTTTAACCCTTGAGCGTATTTAGACCATCCACGCTGATACTGGAGCGATTGCGGAATATCAGTACCAAAATGGCCAAGCCAATTGCAGATTCTGCTGCGGCTACAGTCAATATAAAAAACACAAATATTTGCCCATTCATATCATGAAGATAATGCGAGAATGCGACAAAATTAGTATTGACAGCAAGCAACATTAGTTCGATTGCCATTAGCAAAACAATCAAATTTCGGCGGTTCAAAAAAATACCCACCACCGACAATGCAAATAGCATCGCCCCTAATGATAAAAAATGACCAAGCGTTAAAGTCATGCTTTTGTCTCCCCATTTGAGGCCGCCAACGCCGGATCAACATCGGTGCTTGTAGCTTCCATTTTTAGAACGGTCATACGATTACGCGCATTCACACGAACCTGATCACCTGGATTCGTATACTTGGTATCCTTGCGCGTTCGCAACGTCAGTGCTATTGCAGCGATCATGGCGACTAGCAAAATTGCAGTGGCAATTTCAAGGGGATAGATGTATTGCGTGTACATCATGACACCCAACTCTTTTGTGTTTGACGCCTGCATGACGCCAGTTAAAACCGTATTTACCCCGTCGGGACTGTCTGCAGTGCGAAAGCCACCCATCAAAACTGCTACCATTTCTAGAGCAATGACAACTCCCACCAAAGCAGCCAGTGGGAAATGGTTCCAAAACCCAACACGCAATCCCTCAACCTTGACATCTATCATCATTACGACAAACAGAAACAAGACCATCACCGCGCCAACATATACCAACACCAGTGCAATAGAAAGAAATTCGGCCTTAAGTAGCATCCAGATCATCGCCGCCTGAAAAAAGGTTAACACCAAGAAAAGGACGGCATGTACGGGATTGCGTGCCGTAATTACACGAAACGCCGCCAATAGCATAATCGTGGAAAACACGTAAAACATTCCGGTCGTGACACTCATGATTTAAATTCTTTCTAGCCGCTTATCAACGATATTTGGCGTCTGCCAACTTATTGGCCGCAATTTCATTTTCATACTTATCACCCACAGCCAAGAGCATTTCCTTGGTGAAGTACAGGTCGCCTCGCTTATCGCCATGGTATTCAAGAATATGGGTTTCTACAATCGAGTCCACAGGACAACTTTCTTCGCAAAATCCGCAAAAAATACATTTAGTCAAATCAATGTCATAACGTGTCGTGCGACGGGATCCATCATCACGTACTTCTGACTCAATCGAGATGGCCTGCGCTGGGCAAATAGCTTCACACAATTTACATGCAATACACCGCTCTTCACCGTTTTCATAACGACGTAGAGCGTGCAACCCTCGAAAGCGAGGTGATAAAGGGGTCTTCTCTTCAGGGTATTGAAGAGTGATTTTCCCCCGAAAGGCATATTTACCCGTAAGCAGCATGCCCTTGGCAAGCTCGATTAACAGAAAGCTCGAGAGAAAGTCCTTCAGTGAGAAGGGAGTCCCTGGCGTGCGCTCAGTTGCATTTGAAGTTGGTGTAGACATAAGCAACTCTGATTACTTCCAAATATTCCAAGGGGTTTGCATCCAAACTCCGACTACAACTAACCACACCAAGGTAACTGGAATAAATATCTTCCACCCGAGACGCATGATCTGGTCATAACGGAATCGTGGAAATGTAACTCGCACCCAAATAAACACAGTCATCACACAGAATGTCTTAATACCAAGCCAAATCCAACCGGGAATCCAATTTGCGAATACGCTGTCAATAGGTGACAGCCATCCTCCAAAAAACATGACCGTTGCCAAAACCGAAATCAGCCAGATGTTGGCGTATTCCGCCATTTGAAACATCGCCCACGACATACCGGAGTACTCCACCATGTGGCCGGCCACAATCTCGGACTCACCTTCAATTACGTCAAATGGGGTTCTATTGGTCTCCGCCAGCCCTGACACAAAGTAAACAACAACTATCGGTAACAATGGCAACCAATTCCACGACAAAAACGAAAGACCCATCTGAGTGAAATAGCCACGCCCTTGTCCCGCAACAATATCTGAAAGATTAAGGCTGGCCGACACCATCAATACAATCAAAAAACAAAAGCCCATTCCAATCTCATAGCTCACCATCTGAGCTGAGGCGCGTAGCGCGCCCAAGAATGCGTATTTCGAATTCGATGCCCATCCGGAAATAATCACGCCATAAACCTCCATTGAAGTTATGGCCATAAGAAACAAAAGCCCGGCATTTAGATTGGCTGTAGCAATCTCAGGACCAAACGGTATAACGGCCCAAGCGGCAAGAGACGGTCCGACCGTTAACACGGGGCCAAGATAAAAAAGCACCTTATCAGCTGCCGCTGGACGAACGATTTCCTTCGTCATTAATTTTAAAGCATCAGCTATTGGCTGTAAGAGTCCCCATGGCCCCACGCGATTGGGTCCAAGCCGGATCTGCACCCAACCTAGCAACTTGCGTTCCCATAATGTTGCGTAGGTCACGGCAGTTAGCACCAGAACCAATACCAACGACACCTTGACAAGCGCCCAAATGGTTGGCCACGCCAAGGATGTCCACCACGAAGCATCGACAAGACCTCGGCCCATGGCAAAAATGACGTCAATCATGCTGCTACCTCCAACTTCCCATTGGCTCTAGCATCTGCCGTCAGTTGAAGCGATGAAGCGCGACGCACAATGCCATCCAATTGATAAATTGCTGCAACACAAGGCTCACCCGGTGAGTCAAAACTGCTGGAAGGCATTGAGCACGCATTGCTGAGGCGACTGGCAGGCACATGGTCAGAAACAACTCCGCCGCTCTCCGCGTGAATATGCGACAAAACTTCCTGTGCAGAATTAAATTCAAACCCAGGTAAGTTCAATACATTTGCCAAAGCACGGAGTACCTTCCAAGCTGGGCGTGCATCACCGTAAGGCTTTACAACCGCGTGAAATGACTGCACGCGTCCCTCAGCATTCACAAAAGTACCAGGAGTTTCAGTAAACGGTGCAATGGGTAACAACACATCACTGAACGACATGTTCGTCTTGAACGGACTCATCGTCACAACCATTTCACACTGCCCTAAAGAGCTAACGGCCTCAATACCCCTGGCCGAATCGAACTCAGGTTCATTATTCAACAAGATCGCCGCTTTGAGCCCGCCAGACATCATTTGACCAGCATTTAAGCCACCCACTCCCGGCATGGCTCCGACGAACTGCGCGCCGACCGTATTCGCCGCTTCAGTGAGATAGCCAACCACTGCACCTGTCTGTACGCCAATCCAATTCGACAATGCCAAAAGGTGCGAAGCGTGTGGATGGTGGGCCGCGGCATTACCAAGCAGAATTGCATGACGCTCACCAGCCATCAGTGATTTGGCTACTTCCTTCGCAATGTCAGTCGCTTGGCCATTGAGGGGAGCTGATATTCCTTTTTCCAGCGCAATCACCACGGCGATGTCAGCTAACGCCTGCACCCATCCTCTAGATGGCACTACACATTGATGGCGAACAGGCATTGCCCAATCCGTTTTCCGCTCGCCTACAACACTAACGACACAGCCTATACGAGTGGCTTGCCGAATTCGCTGGGCAAACAAAGGATGATCTTTACGAAGATTCGACCCGATTATCAATACACGCTGAAGCTGAGAAAGTTCGGAAATAGGCATGCCAAGGAAGCGTATACCTTGCCGAGCAACTTCAAACTCTGCGTTACGTAGACGGTAATCAATATTTTCACTTCCTAGGCCCCGAACCAATGAGCTAGCCAAGGACAGTTCTTCCAGCGTACTGTGTGGGCTCACCAACGCACCAATTGACGCGGACCCGTGATTTTTCTTTACGCTTTGCAAGCCGTGGGCAACATATTCAAGTGCGGTCTGCCAGTCCACCGACTTCCATTCGCCACCCTGTTTTAACATCGGCGTTTTCAGTCTCTCGTCGCTGTTCAATGCCTCACAAGAGAACCGATCACGATCAGCAATCCAGCATTCATTGACGGCATCATTTTCCAACGGAACTACCCGCATAACCCGGTCATTCTTGACCTGAATAATGAGGTTTGCGCCATTGGAATCATGCGGACTTATGGACTTACGGCGCGACAACTCCCAGGTCCGTGCGCTATAGCGAAACGGCTTACTAGTCAAAGCTCCAACAGGACAGATATCTATCATGTTTCCTGAAAGCTCCGAATCTACCGACTGACCCAGAAAAGTCTCAATTTCGGCATGCTCGCCGCGATGAGACATTCCCAACTCCATAACACCAGCAATTTCCTGTCCAAAACGAACACAACGCGTACAGTGGATGCACCGGCTCATCTCCTCCATGGAGACCAAAGGACCAATGTCCTTATGAAAAACAACGCGCTTTTCTTCCTCGTAACGAGAGGTAGACCCTCCATAACCAACCGCCAAGTCCTGCAACTGACACTCGCCGCCTTGGTCACAAATTGGACAATCCAAAGGGTGGTTAATCAGCAAAAACTCCATTACTGATTTTTGAGCCTTGATGGCCTTTTCACTCTTTGTCCGAACGATCATTCCCTGCGTCACTGGCGTCGCACACGCCGGCATAGGCTTGGGCATTTTTTCCACATCCACTAAACACATACGACAACTGGCCGCAATGCTGAGTTTCTTGTGATAACAAAAATGCGGAATGTAGGTGCCTGCTTTTTCGGCCGCATGCATGATCATGCTGCCTTCAGCAATATCAACCTTTTTGCCGTCGAGTTCGATTTCAATCATCTTGGGACTCGCTCAAACGTAAGCCGGGACCATGCAGGTCTTGTGCTCAACGTGATATTCAAATTCATGCCTGAAATGCTTGATCATGGCGCGTACCGGCATCGCCGCCGCATCACCTAAGGCGCAGATCGTTCGACCTTGTATGTCTTCGGCAACGCTGTCCAGTAAATCCATATCGCTTGGTCTACCATGCCCGGTCTCGATGCGGTCAACAACACGAGATAACCATCCTGTTCCCTCGCGACACGGCGTACATTGCCCGCACGATTCGTGCATATAAAAATAACTCAACCGCTGCAGACTCTTAACCATACATCGGCTGTCATCCAGCACGATCACCGCCCCTGACCCCAACATAGAGCCCGCCTTGGCAATAGAGTCATAGTCCATTGTGCAATCCATCATGACGGAGGCCGGCAAGATGGGCGAAGAGGAACCACCAGGAATAACCGCCTTAAGCTTTCGTCCCGCTCGCACTCCACCCGCCAACTCCAAAACTTTGGAAAAAGGCGTTCCCATGGGAACCTCGAAGTTGCCCGGCAGTTCTACGTCTCCACTAACCGAGTAAATCTTCGTGCCACCATTGTTTGGCTTGCCACATTCCAGATAAGCTTGACCACCATTGCGAATGATCCAGGGAACTGCTGCAAACGTTTCCGTGTTATTGATCGTCGTCGGCTTTCCGTACAGACCAAAGCTGGCAGGGAAAGGCGGCTTAAAGCGAGGCTGACCCTTCTTCCCTTCAAGCGACTCCAGCAACGCAGTTTCTTCTCCGCAAATATATGCACCAAAGCCATGAGCCGCGTGCAATTGGAAGCTGAAATTACTGCCCAAAATGTTATTGCCAAGAAGACCAGCAGCACGCGCCTCCTCTAACGCTTCTTCGAACCGGTCATAAGTCGAAAAAATCTCGCCATGGATGTAGTTGTAACCTACCGAAATACCCATGGCGAATGCCGCAATCGCCATACCTTCAATGACGATATGTGGATTAAATTCCATGATGTCCCGGTCTTTGCAAGTACCAGGCTCGCCCTCGTCCGAATTGCAAACCAAGTACTTTTGCCCCGGAAACTGACGCGGCATGAAACTCCACTTCAATCCGGTTGGAAAGCCCGCACCACCCCGACCACGCAAAGCAGATTCTTTAACAGTGGCAATCACTTGATCTTGAGTCATTGCCTCGCCACCGTCGATACCCAAAACCTTGCGCAATGCCTGATAACCGCCCCGTGATTTGTAATCTTGTAAACGCCAATTCGCGCCATTCAAACCCGCAAGAATTTGTGGGCTAATGTGACGGTTGTGAAAACACGTTTGCACGCCTGTAGCGCGAAACTGAGACAGAATATGCTGCGCCGTCATCATTTTGCTCCCGTCGCCCGCAAACCATCCACCAATTGGTCCAACTTCTCCGGCGTCATGAAACTGCACATCGACCGATCATTCACCAACAAGACCGGCGAATCAGCACAAGCACCCAAGCACTCGCTTTGCTGTAGCGTAAACAGTCCATCGGCTGTCGTCTCTCCCATGGAAATTCCCAACTTTGCCTCTAGGTACTTCAACGTACTAACACCGTCTCGCAACTGGCACGGTAGATTAGTGCACACATTGAGCTTGTATTTCCCAACTGGATGCTGGTTGTACATGTTGTAAAAGGTTGTCACCTCATGCACAGCCATGGGTGCCATTCCAAGATAGACTGCGATATATCGCTCGGCCTCTTGACTAACGTAACCAAGCTCTTGTTGTGCAATGGCTAAACATGCCATAACTGCGGACTGCTTTTGATCCGCCGGGTATTTGGCAACTTCGCGAGCGAAGCGCAATTGGGATTCTTCTGAAATCATCGATCCACTTCCCCAAACACAATATCCATAGTCCCGATAATGGCCACAGCATCTGCAATCATGTGACCCTTCCCCATTTCATCCAGCGCAGCCAAGTGCACAAACGCAGGGGGACGAATTTTCATGCGGTATGGTTTGTTTGCGCCATCGCTAATGAAATAGATACCAAACTCACCCTTGGGATGCTCAATGGCCGCATAGGCCTCACCCTTGGGCACGCAGAAACCCTCTGAAAACAACTTGAAATGGTGAATCAAATCCTCCATTTTTGATTTCATTGACTCACGGTCAGGAGGTGCGATTTTCCGATTATCTGAAATCACTGGGCCTGGATTTACTTTCAACCAATCGACACATTGTTTGATGATCCGATTGGATTGTTTCATCTCTTCCATGCGTACCAGATACCGATCATAGGTATCCCCGGTAACACCTACAGGAATATCAAAATCAATCTTATCGTAGACATCGTAAGGTTGCTTTTTACGCAAATCCCACGCAACGCCAGATCCCCTCAGCATGGGACCCGTGAAGCCCAAATTCAACGCGCGCTCCGCTGTCACTACGCCTATGTCAACTGTGCGCTGCTTCCAAATGCGGTTATCAGTGAGTAAAGTGTGGTACTCACCCAAGAAAGTCGGGAACCGCTGCGTAAAATCATCGATAAAGTCCAACAGACTTCCTCCACGATTTCGATTAAGCGCTTCGGTTGATTTTGCAGACCTCACTTTATTAGACTCGTGCCGTGGCATCGTGTCGGGCAAATCCCGATATACACCACCAGGCCGAAAGTACGCAGCGTGCATACGCGCTCCGCTAACCGCCTCGTACATATCCATCAAATCTTCCCGCTCACGGAATGCAAAGAGCATCACTGTCATGGCACCGCAGTCAATTGCCGATGCACCGACCCACAGCAAATGATTCAGCATCCGCGTGATTTCAGAGAACATGACACGGATGTATTGGGCACGCTCAGGGACCTCCAATCCCAGCATTTTCTCCAATGCCAGACAGTAGGCGTGCTCGTTGCACATCATCGACATATAGTCAAGACGATCCATGTAGGGCAAAGACTGCATGTACGTCTTGCTCTCAGCTAATTTCTCTGTAGCCCTGTGCAATAGTCCAATATGCGGATCCGCCCGCTGAATGACCTCGCCATCCAACTCAAGCACCAAGCGCAACACGCCATGGGCAGCAGGGTGTTGGGGCCCGAAGTTCAGTGTGTAGTTGTGTATTTCAGCCATGCATTCAACTGCTTACTGCAGGCCTCCATAGTTACTTTCACGAATGATCCGTGGCGTAATTTCGCGATCCTCAATCGTTATGGGCTGATAAACAATCCGCCCAAGTTCAGCATCAAACCGCATTTCAACATGCCCCGTACGCGGAAAATCTTTACGAAACGGGTGCCCGACAAATCCATAGTCAGTAAGAATACGACGCAAATCATTGTGCCCGTCAAAAACAATCCCAAATAAATCAAAAGCCTCGCGCTCAAACCAATTGGCGGCACTCCAGACATCGATCAGTGTCGGCAACATCGGCGCAAGATCGTCTGTCGCAAACACCTTCAAACGCACTCGCTGATTGAGGCTTACCGACAATAAGTGACAAACCACGCAAAAACGCAAACCATCGGGACTGCCATCAAGATACTCTGAATAATCAACACCGCACAAATCAATCAGCTGCTCAAACCTGCACGCACGATCATCTTTGAGCGCCATCGCTGACGCAACAAAATTTTCAGCAGAAACCAACACCGTTACCTCACCCAATGCAACGGAAATACTCATGATTTTTTCACCCAATGCAGCCTTTACAGCATGCAGGGTAGCGTCAGGCGATACGGAAAATGTAGTCATGCTTGTTACCTTACACCCGCGCAATCGTTTGCGTGCGGCGAATTTTTTGCTGCAACTGCAAAATCCCGTAAATCAAAGCCTCAGCAGTGGGAGGGCATCCCGGGACATACACATCAACCGGAACAATACGATCACAGCCCCGAACAACCGAGTAGCTATAGTGGTAATAACCGCCTCCATTGGCGCAGGAGCCCATGCTCAACACCCAACGCGGCTCAGCCATTTGATCGTAAACTTTACGAAAGGCTGGCGCCATTTTATTGGTCAAGGTTCCCGCAACAATAATCAGATCCGATTGGCGAGGGCTTGGGCGAAACACTTCCGCTCCGAAACGGCTGATATCGTACCGAGCAGCAGCAGCATGCATCATTTCGACCGCACAGCAAGCCAAACCAAAGGTCATAGGCCACATGGATCCCGTCTTGGCCCAATTCACCACCGAGTCATAACTCGTCGTGATGAAGCCCTCTTTGAGTACACCTTCAATCATTGCATTACTCCCAGTCCAGGGCGCCTTTTAACCACATATACACAAAGCCAATAGTGAGAACAAGAACGATCTCCAGGCCGAGCAAAAATCCAGCAAAACCAATTTCTTTAAGCGATGCCGCCCACGGAAACAGTAGTGCGGTTTCCAAGTCAAACAAAATAAATAGGATAGCCACCAAGTAATACCGCACATCAAATTTCATGCGGGCATCACCAAATGCTTCAAAGCCGCATTCATAAGGTGAGTTTTTTGCCGGGTATGGTCGATTAGGACCCAGTACATAGCCGATGATCTGGGGTGCAACCCCAGTCACAAGCCCAATCAACATAAACAAGAGAACGGGAAGATATTGATCGAGGCTCATCTTGCGTTTCTTAATACCACTTAAGGTCCACTCAAAAAATGAGCAAACCAAATGCCATTTGGTGCCGTCGGCGAGACTCGAACTCGCACAGCTCTCGCCACTACCCCCTCAAGATAGCGTGTCTACCAATTTCACCACGACGGCGGCTATTTATCTGTGTTGCATGAGGAACCCGGAGGTATTTTGCTTTTCAGACAAGGTTAGAGTTTACCCTGAATTTACCCCTACTCCCGAAGGGACAAGGCAATTAAAGTAGCAATTACTTGGCGGGAATCTGACCAACACCCGATGCCGCGGTGGACGGCGCAGAAGCGACTTCAGCAACCACAGGCGCAACGACTGCCGCCCCCTCCAAAACGCTACCAGATGCCGCAGGCCGCAAGTTGCCAAAGTAAGCAAGTGCCAAAGTGCAAACGAAGAATACCGTTGCAAGAACTGCAGTCGTACGTGACAGGAAGTTAGCGCTTCCACTTGCGCCAAATAGACTGCCTGAGCCCCCACTACCGAATGCAGCCCCCATGTCGGCACCCTTGCCGTGCTGAACCAGAATAAGGCCAATCATGGACAACGCAGAAAGCATTTGAACCGTCAAAATAATCGTCAACAAAACACTCATTCTCAACTCCTAAATAGGGAAACGTGCGACAAGCACAGCCTGGGGTCAGTGGGCTGCCGCAATGATGGATAAAAAATCTGCCGCTTTAAGCGACGCACCGCCCACGAGACCACCGTCAATATCCGCTTGCGAAAGCAATTGGGCCGCGTTTGCAGCATTCATGCTGCCACCATACAAAATCAGCATTCGGTCCGCCTGCTCGGTGGCCGCACGCAGCTGTCCACGCAAAACTGAATGCACATGCTGTGCCTCTTGCGGACTGGCCGTTTTACCCGTTCCGATAGCCCAGACGGGCTCATAAGCCACCACGATCTCGCTGATGCAGTGACCGTTGGTATGAATCACTGCAGCCAACTGCCGCTTCACGATTTCCTCCGTCCTGCCTGCCTCGCGTTCATCCAGGGTTTCGCCAACGCACACAATGGGCGTGACGCCAGCCGCCAGAGCACGTTGAGCCTTGGTCGCCACGATGGCATCGGTTTCACCATGGTATTGGCGGCGTTCAGAATGACCGACCAAACAATAACGTGTTCCAAAGTCACGCAGCATACTGGCTGCAACTTCGCCGGTGAATGCACCGGACTCATGCTGCGATACATCCTGCGCACCCAAATCAATGCCAGTGCCCGCCACCAAACCTCGCACTTGCGCCAGGTAGGGTGCAGGCACACAAACGGCCACTTGACACGTTGCGCTCCCCACACCTGCCGCCAACGCCCTCAACAGCGTTTCGTTGGCTACGGACGAGCCATTCATCTTCCAATTACCTGCAATCAGCTGCTTTTTCATGCTGCGCTCCAAGTCAAAACAATCTTGCCCACATGCTGGTTAGACTCCATCAGCGTATGAGCCTGCGACGCACCACTGCCGCTGGCATGAACCGCGTCAATAGCCGGAAAAATACTGTTGACAACCGGCTTGATGCGTCCAGCCTCCAGCAAGGGCCAGACCTGTTGTAAGCAGGCCCTAGCGATACTTTCCTTAAACGCAACAGAACGCGCACGCAACGTGGACCCGCTAATGGTCAAGCGCTTGCGCATCACCAATCCCGCATTGATTTCAGCCTGCACCCCGCCCTGTACGGCGATGATGACCAGTCGCCCGTCGTCCGCCAAACATTGCACTTCCTTGGCCACATAGCTGCCCGCCACCATGTCCAGAACGACATCCACACCACGTCCATCGGTCAGACGCAATGCCTCCGCCTGAAAGTCCTGCGTCTTGTAATTGATGGCATGATCCGCACCCAGCGCCAGACACGCTTCGCACTTGGTATCGCTACCTGCCGTAGCGATCACACGTGCACCCAGGGCCTTGGCCATCTGAATAGCCGTCACCCCAATACCACTGGATCCGCCCTGTACGAGCAGGGTTTCGCCAGCCTTCAATCCACCGCGGTCAAAGACATTGCTCCATACCGTAAAAAACGTCTCGGGCAAGGACGCAGCCTCGACGTCGCTCAGGCCTTGTGGAACCGGCAAGCATTGACCAACGGGTGCAACGCAATACTCGGCATAGCCGCCGCCGGCAACCAACGCGCAAACGCGGTCACCCACTTTAAGACCGGCTTTTTGCAAGGCCTGCTCATCGCCACTCACAATGGTCCCAGCTATTTCAAGCCCCGGAATGTCGGACGCCCCCGCCGGTGCTGGATACATGCCAGCACGTTGCAGCACGTCAGGGCGATTGATTCCACTCGCACCGACGCGAATCAGCACCTCACCGTCCCCCGCGACAGGCATGGGTCGAGTTGCCAGACGCAAAACGTCCGGCCCGCCAAAGGATGCAATTTCAATAACGTTCATAGCATTTCCAACCGGTAGCCCTCGTCAATATTGCGCAAGGCGCTACCAAATTGCTAGCGGTCGACCATTAACCTTGATCTGACGACTGGGATGGACGGTCCAACAAAGCCTTCATGGACAGCTTGATGCGACCTTTTTCATCAGTCTCCATAACCTTGACTTTAATGATCTGGCCTTCAGTCAGGTAATCGGACACCTTCTCGACGCGTTCATGGGCGATCTGGCTGATGTGCAACAGACCGTCTTTGCCAGGCAACAAATTGACCAAAGCGCCGAAGTCGAGGATCTTGGTAATTGGGCCTTCATATACCTTGCCAATTTCCACTTCGGCAGTGATCTGCTCAATACGGCGTTTGGCCATTTCAGCTTTTTCAGGATCAGCCGAGGCGATGGTGATGGTGCCGTCTTCGTCGATGTTGATCTGGGTACCGGTCTCTTCGGTCAGAGCTCGGATCACAGAGCCGCCCTTGCCGATCACGTCGCGGATTTTCTCGGGGTTGATCTTCATGGTGAACAGACGCGGTGCGAAGTTGGACACTTCGGTCTTGGCTTCGGCCATCGCCTCTTGCATTTTGCCCAGAATGTGCATGCGCGCTTCTTTGGCCTGGGCCAAAGCGACTTGCATGATTTCCTTGGTGATGCCCTGGATTTTGATATCCATCTGCAGTGCGGTAATGCCGTTGGTGGTACCCGCGACCTTGAAATCCATATCGCCCAAGTGATCCTCATCACCCAGGATGTCGGTCAGCACGGCAAATCGGTTGTCTTCCTTGATCAGGCCCATAGCAATACCCGCCACATGTGCCTTCATGGGAACGCCAGCGTCCATCAGGGACAGGCAGCCGCCGCAGACCGAAGCCATGGAAGAAGATCCATTGGACTCGGTGATTTCCGACACCACACGCATGGTGTAAGGGAAATCTTCTTTCGAAGGCAGGCACGCCACCAAGGCGCGCTTGGCTAAACGGCCGTGGCCGATTTCGCGGCGCTTGGGTGTTCCGACGCGACCGGTTTCGCCAGTGGCAAACGGAGGCATGTTGTAGTGCAGCATGAAGCGATCTTCATAATCGCCGCTCAATGCGTCGATACGTTGCGCGTCGCGCTCGGTACCCAGCGTGGTAACCACCAGCGCCTGTGTTTCACCGCGGGTGAACAATGCAGATCCGTGGGTGCGGGGCAGCACGCCGTTACGGATTTCGATGGCACGCACCGTGCGAGTGTCGCGGCCGTCAATACGGGGCTCGCCTGCCAAAATCTGGCCGCGAACGATCTTGGCTTCGATTTCAAACAACAGGCCTTCGATGGCTACGCTGTCAAATGCAGCGCCTTCAGCTTTGAGAGCCGCCATGACTTCAGAATAAGCAGAACGGCAAGCCTGGGTGCGGGCTTGCTTGTTGCGGATTTGGTAGGCGGCAACCAGTTTGTCTTTGGCCAAACCATCAATCTTTGCGATCAGGGCTTCGTCCTTGGCGGGTGCTTTCCAGTCCCACATCGGCTTGCCAGCATCACGCACGAGCTCGTGTATGGCATTGATCGCAATGTTGCCTTGCTCGTGGCCGAACACCACAGCACCGAGCATGATTTCTTCGGATAGTTGCTGGGCTTCCGACTCCACCATCAGAACGGCAGCTTCGGTACCGGCAACGACGAGATCGAGGATCGAATCCTTGCGCGCAGTCTGTCCGGGGTTCAGTACGTATTCGCCGTTGACGTAACCCACGCGAGCCGCACCAATGGGTCCATTGAATGGCACGCCGCTGATGGACAGCGCAGCGCTGACAGCAATCAGGGAAGCAATATCGGCGTCCACTTCGGGGTTCAACGAAACGGTGTGCACAACGACATGCACTTCGTTGAAGAAGCCTTCGGGGAACAGGGGGCGGATTGGACGGTCGATCAGACGGCTGGTCAGGGTCTCGAACTCGCTAGGGCGGCCTTCACGCTTGAAGAAACTGCCGGGGATCTTGCCAGCGGCATAAGCTTTTTCGAGATAGTCAACAGTCAAAGGGAAAAAATCTTGTCCGGCTTTACCTTCGGTCTTGGCAACCACAGTAGCCAGAACAACGGTGCCATCCATATCCAGCAGCACAGCGCCGGTGGACTGGCGAGCGATTTCGCCGGTTTCCATGGTGACCGCGTGTTGACCCCATTGGAAGGTCTTGGTAACTTTGTTAAAAATGCTCATTTTTTATCTCCTGATAGTGCGGGAACCCGCTGGCAGGTAAAGGCCACCTGCCAAGCCCGGAGGCAACAACGCAGAACACGATGCCATTCCAGAGAAACTCAACTACCGGTTCAAAAAACCGCCAATTTCCATGGAATGACACAGCTTCGCTCTGTTTTTGCCGTCTCCGAAGTAAAAAACGCCTGAGCTAGTGAACTAACTCAGGCGTCTGTCATTCAGTGCAACGATTACTTACGCAGACCCAATTTGGCGATCAACGCAACATATCGGTCGTGGTCGACGCGGTTCAGGTAAGCCAGCAGGCTCTTACGCGTGTTGACCATGCGTACCAGACCACGGCGACCATGGTGGTCTTTTGCGTGGGTTTTGAAGTGGGGCATGAGTTCGTTGATACGGGCGGTCAGCAGAGCAACTTGCACTTCAGGGCTGCCGGTATCGGATGGACTGCGGGCGTTGTCTTTGACAACAGCGGCTTTGATGCTGGATGCGATCATTTCTATTTCCTAAGTATGGTTTCAACTTGCGCCGGGTGCTGGAACTGCTCCTGGCGTGCGCCCTGCCGTATGCAAAGCCACTCGATTATAGCCCGATTCAAGGGCGATGCATCTTGCAGGTGGTGGGCAACTCCGCGGTTTGGGGTGAAATGGTTTTCACGACGCGAAACCCGTATCCAGAGCCTTCGACATCAAATTTAACGCCTGGCGTACCCTGGCGGTCCATGACACCCACCACAAGGGGCTGCTGGAATTGGTGGTCTTGCGTGCGCATTCTGCCGGACTGCCCGCCCAGGCTTACGCTGGAGTGCTCCATGTAAGCGGCAAGCACTGCAACGTCCAGCGCAGCATATGAGGCACCCGGCCCCGCGGCGTTGGTGACAGACTCTACAGTTTGCGCCAACGCTTCGATCAACAGTTGCATACGCATGTGCACATAGTCGTCCGAGGCCTGCGGGTAGCGCAAACGAAAAGACCGGTAAAAGGCGTCGCTACCGACCGTCTGCACATTGGGCAACCACTCCGCCACAGCGACCACCCTACCAATACCCGCTTCGCCAATCGCAGCAGGCGCGCCCAGCGCATTGCCGTAAAAGGTGTAGAACTTGCCTTCAAAACCCACTTCTTTGGCCGCCTTGATCAGAAGTGTCAGATCGTTGCCCCAATTGCCGGTAATTACCGCCTGCGCACCACTGGCCTTGATCTTGGAGGCATATGGTAAAAAGTCCTTCACGCGCGCCATGGGGTGCAATTCCTCACCCACGATGTGCACATCCGGACGCTGCACGCCCAACTGACGCCGTGCCTCACGCAAAACAGCCTGACCGAAGCTGTAGTCCTGGCCTATCAGGTAAGCGCCCTTGAGCGCCTTGTCATCCTTGATGACATCCATCAGCGCCGCCATACGCATATCGGCGTGCGCGTCGAAGCGAAAATGCCAGAAGCTGCATTTTTCATTGGTAAGTGAAGGATCTACTGCGGAGTAGTTTAGAAACAGTACCCGCTTATCAAGCTCGCGCGAGTTGTGCTTGTTAATGGCATCAATCAGTGCCGCCGCGTTGGCGGATGAATTGCCCTGCAGGATGATCCGTGCGCCGTTGTCAATTGCTGAGCGCAGGGCTGACAGAGCCTCTTCGTTTTGACCCTTGCTGTCGTACCGCTCCAGCAACAGCTTCACGCCACCGCGCGCATTCACCCGCTCAACGGCCCAGATCAGGTTGCGATACACCGCCTCACCAGCATTGCCATTAGGCCCACTCAGACCTTCGATCATGGCCAACTTGAGGGGCGCAACGGGAGTCTGCGCAAGAGCGAAGGAACAGGCCAGCGGCAGGGTAAATAGCGCTGCGGTGCAAAATTTCAAGACCCAACGAGAAACAATAAACATGTGATTTTTTTCTTGAAATTTCCACAATGGGGCGCAGCTTGAATGCATGCGGCGATCACCGTGAGAGCCGCGCAGTGTACTAGGAGATTCACCATGTTTTTTGCCACTACTGCCCAGCCCCAGCAGCGCCGCCAAGCCTATGTCAACGCAAGTCGGACACTGGAGCGCTTCATGGACGACGCGCTACGCGCCACGGCCAACAGGCCCAGCACAACCACACAGGACGAGACGTCATACACACTCAGCCTGGATATGCCAGGCATAGCCAAGGACCAGTTATCCATCGCAATTGAAGGCGCTGTAGTTCGCATTACCACCAAGGAAGGCGCCGCACGCCGCTACAGCGCCGCGTACGAAATGCCGCAGGATATCGATACGGCCTTGAGCGATGCAAAACTGGAAAACGGCGTTCTGACGCTCAAGTTGGTCAAGAAAGTCCCCGTGAGCAGCGCCACCGAATTAACCGTTCATTAATCACAATTCTCCCGGAATTCAACGAAACGCGAGCCCCTGCGACAACTCGACCCGCACGGGTCAAAGACTGTCCAGTGGCCAGCGTGGTTTGACATCAAATGCGTACGTACTGCTGGCCTGCTGCATGCCGCTTTGCAACCTCATCGCAGCGGCCATGGCGATCATTGCGCCGTTGTCAGTACATAGATGCAGCTCCGGGTAATGCACCCGCACACCGCGTTTGGCACACGCTGCATTGAGCTGCTCTCGCAAGTAGCGGTTGGCGCCAACGCCACCGGCCACCACCAGCCGCTGCAGACCCGTTTGTTTGAGCGCCAACATGGATTTTTTCACCAGCACCTCCACAATGGCCGCCTGGGTGGACGCCGCCAGGTCGCACTGTTGCGCACGTGGCAGGGCATCAAACCCTGCTGTACTACTGCCTGTGGGTTGGGCTTGCGGGGGCTGTTGTCCCATCGACAAGGCCAGACCCGCTGCGACCATTCGTTGTGCCTGCACCAAAACCGCCGTTTTTAGACCGGCAAACGAGAAATCCAGATTGCCGCTCTTGAGCAAGGGACGAGGTAATGCGTAGGCCTTGGGATCACCCTGCTCCGCCATTTTCGCCAGTGCAGGTCCACCTGGATAGCCCAGCCCCATAAGCTTGGCAGATTTGTCGAATGCCTCCCCCGCAGCGTCGTCAATACTTTCGCCCAGCAGCGTGTAGCGCCCAACGCCTTCTACCTGCATCAGTTGCGTATGGCCACCCGACACCAGCAGGGCAACAAACGGAAACTGTGGCGGATCCGCACCCAAAAAAGGGGACAACAAATGCCCCTCCAGATGATGCACACCCAGAACCGGCTTATCCAATGCCGCCCCCATTGCACATGCCACGCCGGCACCCACCAGCAATGCACCGGCCAGACCGGGGCCGCGCGTGTAAGCCACAATGTCAACCTGCGCCAGTGATCGATGTGCACCCGCCAAAACCTCTTGCGTGAGCGGCAGCACGCGGCGAATGTGATCGCGACTGGCCAGCTCAGGCACCACGCCACCAAACGCCTGGTGCATTTCAATCTGGCTGTACAGCGCATGGGACAACAACGTCGGCACGGCCTGACCCTCCCACTGCACCAGGGCCACACCCGTTTCGTCACAGGACGACTCAATCCCCAAAACCAGCATGTTTTCCCCCAAGAGACCGCGAGTGTAATCAACGACCGACTCTTTCACCGTCATGGTCACAATGGGGGCTCACTGTAAAGTCCGTTCGCCATGCAAACCATACGCCTGCCACTGGAAGAAAACGACATCGCAAGCCTGGAGCGCGCCACACTCGACGCGGTGGCACCACCGGCGGTGCAGGAAATCGACAACTGGCTATTGCCTTTTGACAACTCAACCATTGGACGCGCAAAAAGCGCAGTACCCCTGCGCCACAGTTGCCTCGACGCGCAAGACATCTCCACCATTGAATCCCTGTACGCCGCCCGCGGCCTGCAGGCTGCGTATCGGGTAGCGGACGTGCCGGACCTTGCGCCGATTCATGCCGAACTCGAACGTCACGGCTACCAGGCACAGCAAACCACACGGGTACAAATCGGCAGCGTGCGGGCCATGCGCGCACTCTGCCACGAACTACCGGCGCGCGTAAGCGCCATCCCAGAGAAGGCGTGGTCCAGCGTCTACATGGCCGAGGGCTTTGACCCAGTCGACGGCGCACATCGCGTACAAGCACTGAGCCGCAGCACGCACATCGTGTACGCCTGTGTTGAAGTAGGCGGCAAGTCCGTAGCTGCCGGTACGGCCTCCTTCAGTCAAGGTTGGTGCAGCATCCACGGCATGCGCACCCTGCCCGCCCAGCGCGGACGCGGACTGGCAGCCCGCATATTGGCCGGACTGGCCGATACCGCGTCAGAGCGCAATCTGGATCGGGTTTTTCTTCAAGTTGAGGAAGGCAATAGCGCCGCACTGGCGCTTTATGGGCGTGCCGGCTTTGCCACTGCATGGTGCTACCACTACTGGCGCAAACCCTGAAACCCATTCCTGCATAAAGTGCGTTGGCGCGAATATTGCATCAATGAACCTATGCTTGAAGCCCTGCGAATTGTTGTTGTAGCCCCCGACCTGGACATTGCCGACCAGGACGATGCCCACGCCCTTCAACAGGCCGAGCGTTCGCGCAGTCTGCGCATAGCCCTTCTGGAAAGCGGTTTCAACCTGGTCGCAGTACTTCCGGCCGACACCTACCTGCAGGAGCGTCTGGGGCAGTTGCAAGCCGACCTGATCATTCTGGACGCCGAGAGCGAAGCGCGTGACGCACTTGAGCACGTGGTCATGGCAACGCGCGATGCCCGTCGCCCCATCGTCATGTTCACCAACGACAACGACACCTCCAACGCGCGCGCCGCCGTGGCAGCGGGAGTGTCGGCCTATATCGTGGCCGGAC
Source organism: Burkholderiales bacterium (assembly GCA_037143475.1). Classification (GTDB taxonomy): domain Bacteria; phylum Pseudomonadota; class Gammaproteobacteria; order Burkholderiales; family Burkholderiaceae_C; genus Allorhodoferax. Next base: position 58,702 of record JBAWYQ010000004.1, read on the forward strand.
TGTCACCGCACCGCATTCGTCCCATTTTGGATGTGGCAATGGCACGCTTTGAACATGAACAGGCTTTACGGGCTGAACTGGCGGACGCCAAGACCGAACTGCTGGATCTGAGCACTGAACTCAAAAACCGACGCACCATTGAACGCGCCAAGGGCTTGCTGATGCAACGCCAGGGCCTGAGCGAGCAAGTTGCCTACGAGAAATTGCGAAAAACCGCGATGGATAAAAATCTCAAAGTGGCAGACGTTGCTCAGCGCATGCTGGACGTGGCAGACCTACTGGGCTGACAAACTGCAATTGGCAGTGGACTCGGGCTGTACGAATTTCAAAACCCGAGATTCATCGCCTTCGCCAACGCAAAGACGCTGTTAACGCACGGACGTGGTGCATTTTCCGCGGTCTGCGAGCGCAAGCCCGCGCAATCCCTGCCGTATTGCGTGATGACGTAATGCGCGCACACCACCTGTTTGCCGGGGCCCAAGACAGAAGTGGCGCGTGATGCACTTACTGCACCTTCCGCTTCCAATCGAGCCAGACGATTGCGTGTGGATATTTCCGGTGCGCTCACGTCATGAGACAAATCCCTGACAGACATCGGCTTCTTTTGGATAGCAAGATAGCGCAACAGCTCCAGTGATTCTGGCCACTGCTCGACCGGAACACAGCGGTTGGTTCTTGCTTTGGACGATTCGGCTTGCATAGTCTATTTGTCGGCACGCTGGGGCATTTCTTTAGGAACGACCTGCATTTGGTGCAATGCACAAAATCAGTGCAACATGGCAAGGATTTGTTGGCACGGTCATTGCGTATATCCAAACGAGACCAATGATGGTCATTAACTGGCACCACCCAACGGCGGGTGGAGCCGGTTTATCCGGACAAAGGCGTCCCCACCTGCACGCGGCTTGCTCGACAAGCCCCTGCAGCGTGAGGACGCCTTTTTCGTTTGCGCCCCATTTGACTTTTAAGGATGTTTGCCATGATCAACCTGTTGAACAACAAGCTCAGCCGCCGCTCGGTGCTTCAGTCGGCCGCAGTGGGCGCCATCGGCATCAACCCGTCATTGCGTGCAGCGGTCTATGCTGCTGGCTCGGACGCACCGGAGAAGGCAGAGGTCAAGATCGGATTCATCCCATTGACTGACTGCGCCAGCGTAGTCATGGCCTCCGTGTTGGGTTTTGACAAGAAATACGGGGTCAAGATCATTCCCAGCAAAGAGGCCAGCTGGGCCGGCGTGCGCGACAAACTGGTAAACGGCGAGCTGGACTTTGCCCACGCGCTCTACGGTCTGATCTACGGCGTGCACCTTGGCATCAGCGGCCCCAAGAAAGACATGGCCGTGCTGATGACCCTGAACCAGAATGGCCAGGCCATCACTCTGTCGAA